>NZ_FOOQ01000014.1 GCF_900113245.1 Halopelagius inordinatus | reverse complement strand
GTACGTGCAATCCAGTTAACGCCTGAACCCGTTTCATCGGAATATGGTGGGTCCGATGCAGTATGAGTATGGCTTGGTCTGTTAGTGCTTGCGGGCTAAACGCCTCGTTGCCTCGGCGCGTACACCCCAAGTCTATCGAACTCGTCTTCTACGAGTGACCTCTATGGTATCTCTTTTTCATGTGGGTTTCGAGCTTAGATGCGTTCAGCTCTTACCCCGTGTCGCGTAGCTGCCCGGCAACTGCCCTCTCGGACAACCGGTACACCAGCGGCGACCAATCGTAGTTCCTCTCGTACTATACGATCGTTCACGTCAGATACCTTGACACCCCCAATAGATAGCAGCCGACCTGTCTCACGACGGTCTAAACCCAGCTCACGACCTCCTTTAATAGGCGAACAACCTCACCCTTGCCTGCTTCTGCACAGGCAGGATGGAGGGAACCGACATCGAGGTAGCAAGCCACCGGGTCGATATGTGCTCTTGCCGGTGACGACTCTGTTATCCCTAAGGTAGCTTTTCTGTCATCCACAGGTCCCATTGAGGAACCTTGTGGGTTCGCTAGACCACGCTTTCGCGTCAGCGATACTCGTTGGGAATATCACTGTCAGACTTCCGTGTGCTCTTGCGCTCTTCCACGGGTTTCCGACCCGCGTGAGGAAATCTTTGGGCGCGCTCGATATCTTTTCGAGCGCGTACCGCCCCAGTCAAACTGCCCGGCTACCGGTGTTCTCCTCCCGGAGTGAGAGTCGCAGTCGCCGACGGGTAGTATTTCAATGGTGCCTCGGTGGCCCGCTAGCGCGGGTACCTGTGTGACGGCTCCTACCTATGCTGCACATCGGAGACCACGTCTCAGCGACAGCCTGCAGTAAAGCTCTATAGGGTCTTCGCTTCCCCTTGGGGGACTCCAGACTCCGCACTGGAACGTACAGTTCACCGGGCCCAACGTTGGGACAGCGACGCTCTCATTGATCCATTCATGCAAGCCGCTACTGAAGCGGCAAGGTACTACGCTACCTTAAGAGGGTCATAGTTACCCCCGCCGTTGACGGGTCCTTCTTCCTCTTGTACGAGGCGTTCAGATACCCGCACTGGGCAGGATTCAGTGACCGTACGAGTCCTTGCGGATTTGCGGTCACCTGTGTTGTTACTAGACAGTTGGAGCGTCCGAGTCACTGCGACCTGCTTGGTCAAAAGCAGGCATCCCTTATCGCGAACTTACGGGACTAATTTGCCGAATTCCCTAACGTCGGTTGATCCCGACAGGCCTTGGCTTTCTCCGCCTGAGCACCTGTGTCGGATCTCGGTACGAGTACCATGCTCGTCTTTTCACGGGCTCTAGGTACCATCGACTTTCGCTATCTCGCGCTTCGTTCGCTTCGTGCCGTTACGGCATCCACGAATTTCCGCGATTCGACCGGGCGAAAGCCCGGCTCGATGTTTCCCAAAGCGTCGACTTTCAACGCATGGTAGCACTGGAATATTAACCAGTTTCCCTTTTGTCTTGCTCGAATTACGACAAGACTTAGGATCGGCTAACCCTCGGCTGAGTGGCAGTGCCGAGGAACCCTTGCTCTTGAGGCCGTCGGGGTTCACACCCGACTATCGCTGCTACTGTGACCAGGATTTTCGTTACTGAACGGTCCACACGAGTTCTCACCCATGCTTCCACCCATTCAGAATGCCAGCCTACTAGGTCAGACATTAATGTCTGCTGCTAGGTCTCGGTGGTGGATTTGAGCCCCGATCATTTTCGGCGCCCCGAACCTCGGCCGGTAAGCTGTTACGCTTTTCTTAGAGGGTAGCTGCTTCTAAGCTCACCTCCCGGCTGTTTAGGGCTCGGGACAACCTTCGGTCGCACTTAATCCACACTTGGGGACCTTAACCCAGCTCTGGGTTGTCTCCCTCACGGACCACAAGCTTACCCCGCAGTCCGGACTCCCAGCTTCGACGGCGTGTGTAAGTTCGGAGTTCGACAGAAAGGCCGACTCCTCTCGGAGGCGGGTCTTTCAATCGGTCGCTCTACCTCACACACTACCTCTGCTGAGGTCATGCTTCGACATGTTTCGGCTGGAACCAGCTGTTGCCGAGTTCGATGGGCCTTTCACCCCTACGCACGGGTCACGGGAGGGTATTGTAGGACACCAACCCTAACGGACTTCCACGCACCTTTCGGCACGCTTCATCCTGCCCCCGCGTAGATCACTCGGTTTCGGGTGGCACCCGATTGACTCCCCGCCTTTGAGGACGGCGGCCCTCGCGCAAAGCGCTGCGGCCATGTCGGTTTCCCTGCGCCTTCCCGGATAATCCGGTTAGACTTGCCAATCAAGTGCACTCCCTGGTTCGTTTTTCAAAACGTACGACAGAACATCGGCTTCCTTCGATTTCTACTGGTGGGTCGCCCCACGGTCGTTTTTCGAAGGACCTTGTATGCCCTGTCGCTCTATCGCCAACTGATTTCAGGCCCTATTGCACCGCCCTTGACGGGGTGCTTTTCAGCGTTCGCTCACGCTACTTGTTCGCTATCGGTCTCGAGGAGTGTTTAGTCTTCGCAGTCGATGCCTGCGGGATTCACAAGGGATATCCAACCCCTGCTACTCTGGAACAACCTCGGGCTTTCGCGACGACGGTACGGGGCTGTCACCCTGTATCGCGCTCCGTTCCAGGAGACTTCTCGTCGTGTTGAAAGCCGTTATAGGATGTCCGTACACCACATTTCCTTGCGGATTCGGTTTGGACTGTGTCGCGTTCACTCGCCGTTAGTAACGACATCGCGGATTGCTTTCTGTTCCTGCTCCTACTAAGATGTTTCAATTCGGAGCGTTCCCCATTGCGCACAGCAATTGCGGTGGAGATTCTCATTCGGAAATCCTCAGTTCTTCCCCTCCATGCGGGTCCCTGAGGCTTATCGCAGCTTGGCACGTCCTTCGTCGGCTCTCGAGCCGAGCCATTCACCAGCTGGCACAGTAGCCAGTTGTGTTTCGGACGTCCACTATCCCGATGAAACGGGTTCAGTGGGCGTCTGGATTGCACGTACATACGGTCGTCATCGAACGTCCCGGTGTCTTTCCGGGAGCGTCCGTCGAACCCTTCCTATCCGCGCTTTCGCGGGATAGTGCATCAGTTCTTTCGGGATTAACACTCAATTCGTGCCCACACTTAAGGGGCACGATTCGAGGCTAACCCAGAGATGGACCCACGGGGATTCGAACCCCGGGCATCCTCCTTGCAAAGGAGGCACTCTACCGCTGAGCTATGGGCCCAGTTAGCCTTGGTAGTTCTAAGGTGCCCGTTCGGCGAATGTCGAATGGTCCACGTGGACCGAGCAGGTGGGTCAGGCGCGACGGCCTGATCCCGTACGTTAGGAGGTGATCCAGCCGCAGATTCCCCTACGGCTACCTTGTTACGACTTAAGCCCCCTTGCGAAGCCCAGATTCGACCATCTTGCGATGGCCTCATCCGGACCTCACTCGGGTGCTTTGACGGGCGGTGTGTGCAAGGAGCAGGGACGTATTCACCGCACTCTTGTGAAGTGCGATTACTACCGAATCCAGCTTCATGAGGGCGAGTTTCAGCCCTCAATCCGAACTACGACCGAGTTTAGGAGATTAACGTCCTCTTTCGAGGTAGTAACCCATTGTCTCGACCATTGTAGCCCGCGTGTAGCCCAGCCCATTCGGGGCATACTGACCTACCGTTGCCCGTTCCTTCCTCCGCTTTGGCAGCGGCAGTCCTCTTAATGTACCCAACCAGTCGAAACTGTTGCTGGCAATTAAGAGTGCGGGTCTCGCTCGTTGCCTGACTTAACAGGACGCCTCACGGTACGAGCTGACGGCGGCCATGCACCTCCTCTCTACAGCTCGTGGCTAGGTCATCAACCTGACCGTCATTACTGTAGTCGGGGCTGGTGAGATGTCCGGCGTTGAGTCCAATTAAACCGCAGGCTCCTCCGGTTGTAGTGCTCCCCCGCCAATTCCTTTAAGTTTCATCCTTGCGGACGTACTTCCCAGGCGGTTCGCTTCTCGGCTTCCCTACGGCACAGCACAGGCTCGTAGCCTGTGCCACACCTAGCGAACATCGTTTACAGCTAGGACTACCCGGGTATCTAATCCGGTTCGAGACCCTAGCTTTCGTCCCTCACTGTCGGATCCGTCTTCTCGAGGTGCTTTCGCCATCGGTGGTCCGTCCAGGATTACGGGATTTCACTCCTACCCCAGACGTACCCCTCGAGCCTTCCGGTCCCAAGCCAAGGAGTTTCCGCCGGACGCCCATCCGTTGAGCGGATGGATTTCCCGACAGACTTGCTTGGCCAGCTACGGACGCTTTAGGCCCAATAAAATCGGTCATCACTTGAGCTGCCGGTATTACCGCGGCGGCTGGCACCGGTCTTGCCCAGCTCTTATTCCTGTACCTTCCTACGGTACAGAAAAGCGAGGACTATATGCCCTCGCATTCGGAGTCCCCTTATCGCACTTGCGTGCAGTGTAAAGGTTTCGCGCCTGCTGCGCCCCGTAGGGCCCGGAATCTTGTCTCAGATTCCGTCTCCGGGCTCTTGCTCTCACAACCCGTACCGATTATCGGCACGGTGGGCCGTTACCCCACCGTCTACCTAATCGACCGCAGCCGCATCCTACAGCGTCGGAACGTTTCCAGTTCCC
>NZ_FOOQ01000013.1 GCF_900113245.1 Halopelagius inordinatus | reverse complement strand
CGCGGCCGGTTCGACCGACGAAGCGTTCGCCCGGTCGTTCGACGACACTGAGGGCGGCGGGATGTACGACGGTCTCGCCGGCGTCTTCGACGACGCGGCCGGTTCGACCGATGAAGCGTTCGCCCGCCAGTTCGACGACACCGAGGGCGGCGGGACCGCCGACGTCATCGCCAACACGTTCTGGGGCGGTGCGGCCGGTCTCGGTGACTGGGCCGCCGGCGACGTCGACGACACCGTCCGGTCGGTCGGCAGTCTCGGTCCGATGCTCATCGCCGGTGTTCTCGGGCTGCTCGCGCTTCTCATCGCCTCGTCGAACGGAGGTGGTTCGAGTGCCTGACGACGACCCGAACCTACTATTCAAGGTAGTCGCTACGGTCGTCGTCGTCGTGATGATGGTGCCGGGTCTCATCATCGAACCCGGCCCGGTCTCGGAGATAGCCGGCATCGGCGCTCTCTCCGCCATCTGGGGTCTCGACCTCGGCGGCGGGGGTGGCGAGTGAGCCATGTCCGAGTTCATGGACCTGCTGACAATCGTCGATTCGGAGTCCGCCCTCGCCCTCCTCCTCCTCGTCCTGATGGGGGTCGACCTCTACCAGACGCGGAACACGAACTCGCAACTCGGGCGCATCCGCGGACGTCTCCGTCGCCTCGAGGACCAGTTCATCGCCGCCGACGGCGGGGACGGTGACGAGTGACCTGGCCCGCCGAAGCGGTGCCGGACGGGACGGTCCTCGCTCCGCACCACGCGACGCTCGGCCTCCTCGCCGCGCTGGTCGCTCTCCTCATCGTCTGGGACGACGACCCGGACCGAGAGCCGGTCGGCGCGTTCGCGGGCGTCCTCGTCGCCCTCGTCGGCTTCCTGCTCGTCTGGCCGGCGCATCCCGTGGTCGGCGCGGTCCTCACGCACGCGGGTGCTGTCGTCGCTCTGGTCGCTCTCCTGCGGCCGGGGTTCGGCTTCGCCCTCGGTCCGCGCGTCGTCGCGACGGTCTCCGTCCTGGTGGCACTCGACGACGTCGTCGAACACGCGTGGGCCGTGCCGACACCACTCGATTCCGGCTGGCACGTCCTCGGACCGTGGTCGTCGACGGCACTGTTCGTCGTCGCGGTCGTCGCCGCGGCCGTCGCCCTCGGGCGCTCGGGAGGTGAGAACCATGCCTAACGCATCTGCCGTCGTCGACGCCGCCCTCGCGTGGTCGGCCTCGACCGGCGTCCCGAACGCGCTGTTCCTGGTCGCCGTCCTCACGCGGCCGGCGAAGTGGACCGGGTGGGTGGTGTCGTTCGCTCGCTCTCGTCTCCCGTCGACGTCCGACGGGTCACGGTGACGCGGCCGCGGTCCTCGACGATTCTTCTCGCGACGTCTTCGAAGTGCTCCGGTGAGCGGCAGTGCCGGTCGGGTCGTCGGTGCCGTGCGTGGCGTCGGTCGGCGTCGACGGCGGCGGCCGCGTCCGGCACCCCCCGGCCGCGAGGAGGCAGGATAAGATAACTACGCCCTCGCTGACGCTCGGACTTCGGCGCGCCTGCGGCGCGCGCAAAAAATTTCGGCCCTGAGCGTCGCACGCGGCCGTCCGTGTATCTAAAAGCGGTAGTTGCGAAGGTAAAGGGTACGAAATCCTGAACGTGCTGCAACAAACCCTGAGACGGCCGTTAGCGGCACTTTAGGACAGTCGCGAAAGGCGGACGGACTCTCGGAGACGAAAATCCGGGTCGAAAAAAGGGGTGTTGAAACCGCAAGACGGCGGCCGAATTGACCAACTTTTCATCTGGAACTCGTTTCATCTGGAGGTTCTTTTTTGCACGGTATGAGAACGGGTGGAGAGAACCGGCGGGGACCGCGTCGACGACGGGGAGCTGAGGGCGAACCTGAAGGACGAGAAACACGTTCGGCAACGCTCGACGGGCGGACGTCGTCGACGGCGAGAGAACGAGAGAAAAGCAGAGAGTTGTAACTACGTACCTGAGAACCCGGACCGACGTCGCCTACCCGGTGAGATACCCGCCGCCGTCGTCCATCCAGTCGTCGAACGTCGTCTGTAGCTCCTTCCAGCGCGTCGCACGGGCGCGCCACTCGGCGTCCTCGAGACGGTCGGGCGCTTCGTCGATGGGGCGGACCGCTCCCTTGCACGGTCGCATCTCGACCTCGTCGGGGTCTGCCTCTTGGTCGTCGCCGTCACCGTCGGCGTCGGCCTCGAGCTCGTCTAGATGGTCGTGGTCGTCGCACTCGTCGGCCGGGACCTCCTCGTAGCACTCGATATCGCGAGCGGGGATACCGAGAGTGTGCGGTGCGACCTCGCGGACGGCGCGGTCGGCGCGGCGGCGGTCGTCGTCGTAGACGTCGACCTCCTTGTACTCGTTTCCGTACGCCCTCATCTGTGCAAAGTTCCCGTGGTCCGTCTCCTTGATGGACGTGTGGGACATGCAGTAGGTGACGACGCGGGCGAGTGCGTCGATGCCGTCGATGGACCGCTTCGATTTCTCGTCAGCGATTCGTTTGATAACCCAGCCGGTCTCGTCGTGGATACGGTCGGTGACGCCCTCGCCGGGGATGAACGGACTCGCGACGACGGCGTGGAAGTGCGGCCGTGGCTCGAGTTCGTGGCGCACGTCCGTCTCCCAGTCGCGTCCCTCGAACAGTCGGTTCTTCCACTCGCCGAGGTCGTCCTCGAGGTCGTCGCCGCCGGACCATCCGTGGTAGTACACGCGTCCGGCCGCGTCGAAGTGGTTCGTGAGAATGTCGCCGATGAGTTTGAACGTCTTGTCTAAGGGGTCCTGCGCCTGCAAGAACCAGTCTCTCGGCGGCGAGAAGACGACGTGGTGGTGCTTCACCGACTCGCCGCCGCGGTTCGCACTCATCATCTTCGCGGCCGCGAGGAGTTTCCCGACGTGGCCGGGCTTCGGTTCCTTTAGTTCCTCGTCGTCGGTCGTCGAACCGCCCGAGTTCTCGTAACTCGTTCCAGCGCGCTTCAGAACCCACGCGGGCGCGCACTCCGGGCACGTCGACCGGGCGCACGTCCGCGGGACCGGAATCGGCTTCCCACAGTCGTCGCAGAAGTGCGGCATGTCCTCGCGACAGTCGTCGTAGGCGTCGCCGAAACCGGGGAGAGAGTAGGACGGGAGTCGTCCGCCGGGAGTGTCGGGACCGAGGTTCTCCTTACCGCCGGCGCGCGGCTTCTCGATGCGTTCGATGATGCGCTCGGCGAGACGGCGTTTCTCGGCGTCCGGGGCGGCGTCCGGCGACGTCGTGTCGTAGACGTCTCCGAGTCCGCTCTGGGTGTGGACGTCGTCGCTCACGCGTCCACCTTCCGCGGGTCACCTGTACTTCGTAGCTCGGACGCTCGGACGAACTCGACCAACTCGTCAGCGACGCGGTAGACGTCGTGGCCGGTCGAATCCTCGTGGCCTATCTCGGCTTCCTCCGCGGCCCGATCACCGCGGGCGCGGACGTGGAACGAACACCGAGGATGCGAACAGCGGACGTGATACATCACTCGTCTACCCTCCCGGCGGAAACCCGGTGTCCCTCGTCGTCTTGGTGCTGCTTGCCCGCGGTGAGGATGTCCGTGTACTCGCCCACTTGCTCGAACTCCTTGCAGTCGCGACAGACCGCGTGCCACGTCCCGTCCGCGCTCATGCTTCGTCTCCCTCGATTTCGAGTTTGACGTCTAAGGAGAGGTCTCCGCCGCCGTTCGCGTGCAGGTCATCGTCCAGCAAATCCCTCGTTTCCGGGGGCAGATACCCGGCTTGGTCAAGGGCGGCGAAGTACAGGCGCAGTGCCCTTCTCGCGACCTCTGACTTAGAGACGGACTTGTGAGGACCGGCTCTGTAGTCCAGTTCGTTCGCTATCTGTTCGACGGCAGTTTCGTAGTGGGGAGGGACGCGAATGCCCATTCGGGCATCGTATCCTCCTCCGTGGCTGGGGGACATGGTGGTGTTCCGTTTGACTGTCTAACAGTCCAACGACAAAGTAGTTCCGGTGACTGTTCAGATTTCCGAACCCCGGTGTTTAACTGTTCAACAGTATAACGTCGTAACGTCATGAGCAAGGCTGAGAGTAGTGGACGCGACCCGTACGTCGGCGGTCGCGTCTCGGAGGAACTCAAACGGAAAGCTGAGATGCGGGCCCGGGAACGCGGGATGAATATGACCGAGCATCTCATCGACCTTCTTGAGCAAGACCTTGCCGAGAACGCCCCGTATATCGATGAACTCGAATTCGAGTGAGGTCATCCTATGCAGACGGTGTCGGCGCATTCTCTCATGGCTGGGGGACTGGGCCGGCATCGGCATTAAAGGAGTAAGTACCAGACCCACTTGAGAGCGAGCCATGGGTTCGCGGTGAAAGTAGTCAGTTTAATTGGTAACTAATTCGTAATATCTCGGAGGTAGAAGACGTGACACCGAAGAATCTTGTCGGCGGAAGTGAACGGAAGTAGTATGGGGAGAATCACCTTCAGCGCCGATGATGAACACGAGCGAATCATCGATAGCGTAAAGGCTGATATCGGTGCCGAGAGTACATCTGCCGCGGTTCGAGAGTGCGTCGAACGTGCAGAGGAGTTGCAGAAGGAGCGAGAACAGATGCAACGCCGCGTCGAGGAGCTTCAGACCGAACTCCACGACCTCCGTGACGAACGCGAGGAGATGATTCGGAAGGAGGCCCGTCTAGAGATTCTAGAGGAGGAGGTCGAGAGGCTTCGAGACGAGCGAGATGATGCCCGCGCCCGGTTGAACGAGGCCCGCGGGAAACTGAAGGTACACCACAGCGAGAAGGGGCGTCTCGAACGTCTTCGCGACTGGTGGAGGAAGTGACTCGGTACCCCTCTGATTGGAAACGCCGGCGTCAGGATATTCTTGAACGTGACGACTACGCGTGTCAGAACTGTAGACGCGGTGATGCGGAACTGCATATCCACCACATCGTTCCTATCGCGGCCGGGGGAACGCACCGACGGACGAACCTCGTCACCCTCTGTCGAGAGTGTCACCTTGCTACCCACGGGGAGATGCGTTCAGCAGCGGAGGCCATCGATTTAGACGACGACCCAGTCCAAGAGGAAGTCGAAGACCTACCCGCGCGCCCGTTCACAGAGACGACACAGGGCGTCATCATCGTCGAGGAAGGAGAGATGCAGACGCGCGACCTCACCGCCGAAGTAGAATCGCGCCGGCGCTGGCGCTCAGTACCAATCTGGGTGCGGCTGAAGTGGTGGCTGTTCGGGTGCGACGAGAACAAGTGACCCGCTACTCGGCGGCGAAGACGCGCGCGACCTCCACGGCGTCGACGTCGTCGTCCTCGAGGAGACCCTTCGCGAGGGCGGCCGCGTCGTCGAGACAGTAGTCGTGCAACTCCTGTACTCCGTCGTCGCGATAGACCTTCAGGAACCACGGGTTCATGCGTCGACGACCTCCTCGGGCGGCCGGCCGGTCGGCGGCTCACCGAGAGACCAGAACGCGGCGACGTTCACCGCCGCGAGGGACAGGCCGACACCGAGTGCGCCCGCTTGCACACCGGAGAGGAACGGGAGCATCGCGAGGACCGTCCCGACGACGTAGCCGGCGACGCTGAACAGCGTCGCGGCGAACAGGTACATCTTGAACGTGAGGACGAAGTTCAACGGTAATCACTCCCCAAGTCGAAACCGAGTTCGAAGGCGAGTCGGTGGGTGACGTAGAGGATGGTGAACCCAGCGAGACCGAGAACGGCACCGTCGACGAACGGGGAGTTGCACGCCGCCGAAAGGCACGTCATCGGTCGAACACCGCCGTCCACGGCACCTTTTGCTGACGGCTCCGGCGCTCGGGATGCTTCGCGAGGTTCCACTCGCCGTCTCCGACGTCGTTCACTATCTCGGTCACCTCGGACGGGCGCAGGCGCTTCATGTCGACGACGTCGCCGTCGACGCCCGGTTCGTCGAACAGGACGAAGACGTAGAACGCCGTCCCGCTCGCGTCCGCGTGGACGAGAGAGACGTGCTGGTCCTCCCAGAGACGGAACCGGCCGGGGTCGCCGTCGCTGTACTCGCCGCTGTACTCCTCCACCGTCGATTTCACCTCGTACTTCTCGCCGGTCGGTCCGACCGCGTCGTACCAGTCGGCCGTCTCGGTGTCGACCTCGAGGCCGAACTCGGCGGCCGCGCGGTGCGTCGCGTCCATCCCCTGCGACTCGTTCGCGTTCATCCGCTTCCGGTCGCTCATGCGAACTCCTCGGGAACCGGCGGGTAGGTCGTCCGGTCTTGGTCGCGCGTCCCCTGGATGACGGTCCACTGGTAGGGGTCATGGTTCGCGACGATGTGGTCGAAGTGATTCGTCCATCCGCGAGAGCGGAACCACGCCTGGTAGTCGTCGGAGATGGGGCCGACGTAGATGAACGTGTCACACTGCTTGCCGACGACGCCGGGGACGTCCTCGGCGGTCGGTGACTGCGACAGACAGACGCTCTTGCAGTTCGCGGCGTGGAACCCGTCGCTCTGGCCGAGTACCTTCACGAACGACGCCATCGAACCCTCGTCGCCGTAGTCGTGAATCTCGTCGTGAACAACCAGCTTGCTCATCTCGGTCGGTAGCTCGGTGACGAACGCTTTCAGGTTCGCGTGCGGCGTCGCCCAGTCCTCGGTCGGCGGGACGAAATCGAAGTGGCGCTTCCCCTCGGCCATCTTCTCGGCCATCTCGTCGACGGAGTACACGCGTTCACCGCGGACCGCGGTCGAACCCTTCGCGTTGTAGAAAACGACGAGGTCGAACGCCTGCGTCCCCCACGTCGACGCCCACCAGTTCGCGAGACCGGTCTTGCCGCCCATCTCGGTCTTCGACCCGGTGATGCCGGTGATGAGAACGTGGCCGTTGTCGGTGAAGAACCCGGGTGCGTCGCTCACGCGCCCGACACCCCCCCGATGCTCGGCGCGTCGCCGTTCGTCGAACGGTCGGCGTCCTCACCGCCGCCGGAGTCGTCGACGTCGTTGTCCTCGAGGCCGTTCACCGTGAGGTATCCGGCCGTCGCGAAGTTGATGATGGCCGGCGTTCCGTCCGAACCTCCGCTTCCGGTGAGTCGGTGGGCCACCTTCCGAACGCCGACGACGGCGTTCGCTCCGGCGGGTCCGACTCCGAGACGGTCCTGCACCTCGTCGACGGAGAGGTCGGGCTTCGTGTGCATCAGGACGTCCATCAGCCCGATTTCTTCGTCCGCCGTCGACGTACTCGAGTCGTTGTCGGTGTCGGTCGCCGCGTCGGTTGCCGCGTCGGTCGTCGCCTCGACCGCGTCGGTGGCCGCGTCCGCTGCGGCGTCGCCGACGTCCCGGTCCGCGAGGTCTCCGACTGCACGCGCGGCGGCCGCGCCCGCGTCGAAATCAGTCATCCTCGAACACCACGTTTCCGGCGGTCGCTTGGACGGCGTCCTCGACGTTCTCGTACCGGCTGTGGACCAAGCCCTCTGACCGGTCGCCGGGTTCGAACGCCTCTCGTCGCCATTCGATGTAGATGACGCCGCTCGGCATCTGAACGCCGACGGCGGTCACCGTCTCCTCGTTCGCTTCGAGTCGCGCCCGGTCGGGGTCTCGTTCGATACGGAGGCGTCGCGGGGACTCGTAGTCACTCACTGCGACCACCTCGCGAGTGCGTCGCGACGATTTCGAACGTGACGTAGTCGCCAACGTCGACGCCCTCGAGGTCGCGTAGTTCTTCGCCGATGCGTACTGCGTGGTTGCCGTTGACTTCTCTCGTGAATATCGGATTGCTCATGTGTTGAATACCTCGACGTTACCCTGTCGAAGGGAGGTTTCGTCGTCGCACACCCAGTCGAACGCCTCGAGGTCGGGCACCGCGGCGACCACCCAGTCGGGGAGGTCGTCGACTTCGTACACGCGATGCGACCCGCACTCGGGGCACTCGGGCACCGGGTCGTCGTCGACGTCGTGCTGTTCGTCCTGGTCGTCGCCCGCGTCGTCGCCGTCGACGGCGTCGGGCGTCGGGAGGTCTGCGATGCCGCCGTCCGCGCGCGCCGTCGACGGGGCCGGCGGGTCACTGTCTAAACCGCCGACCGCTTCATCGACGAGTTCGTCGACGTCCTCGGTCGGGTTCCGTTCGTCGTCGACGTCGTCGTCCTGGTCGGCCAGGTCCGCGAGGTCGGGCGCGTCCCGTGCGTCCTCGAGGGCGACCATCGGGTCGCGGTCCTCGGGGAACTGGCAGTTGTTGTTGTGTGAGACGACGCCCGCCGAGTCGTACCAGAGCCCGCAGTTCGGACACTGGCAGTCGCGCGGCGACTCTCGCTCGAACGACCCACCGCTCACAGAACCACCCCCGCGCCGAACGCGACGGCGGAACCGAACGCGTCGACGAGTCCGGGGAGGACGCCGACGTCGACGAGGACGAGTGTCGCGAACCCGGTCCTCGCGAGTTGTCGAATCGGGGCGTCACCCCTCCATGCACCCACTCCGTCAGCGATGAGAGCGACGACGAAGGCGGTTACAAGACCTATCAGAGCCATGCAAATTCATCATAACGAGAAGTACATAAATGCCTTAATCGGGTACTACCCGATATATCGGGGCTTACCCGCCTACGTCCCCCGATTACGGTGTTTTACAGTTTCACCGTTCTACTGTTAAACAACTCGTGGCACCCACTCGATTCGCCAGACGTCGTCGACGGGGGGCCCGACGGGCTGGACCTGATTATCGGGCGGGTACATCCCGGCAATCGGGTATCCCCCCGATTCGGAGGTCTAAGTCACTCTCGCGGCCATATAGAGGCGCAATGGTGCAATTCAAGATTCCGTTCGTCGATTTGACGGTCGACACTACCGACCCGTCGGGTTCGGCGATGAACTTCGGTGGTGCCGTCGCAGGGATAATCGCCCTGTTCGGTGCCACTGGCGTCGCAACGTACGTCTACAACCGAGCAAAGTCTGTCGCCGGCGTCGAAGGCGAACAGCAGATTCCGGGGGTCTAATTCATGACTCTCGAGTACACTCCCGGTCTCATCGACACGGGCAACGCGCGCCCGCTCAACGCCGACGACCTCGACGCCGAGACGCTGAAGGCCGACACCGAGGTGACGGTCTACAGCAAGGAGGTCGCGAACGACAAGCTCCTGTTCTGGGGCGCGGGCGGGAAGAACCGCCAGTCCGCGGACACGAAGTTCATGTTCGCCGACCTCGTCGCGAGCGGAGCCGGCACCGGAACCGCCGGCGACCCGATTCGCGGCGAACTCCTCGCGGCCATCACCGACTCCGACCAGAACCGCGTCCTCGAGTGGGTCTCTCTCGGCGACCTCTCCGAGCTGTCCGACGCGCGCAACGACGACCGAACCGACCGACCCGTCATGTACGCACTCGCGCCGTACGCGAAGCCGGGACGCCATATCGAACTCCGCGTTCGTGCGTCCTCGTCGAGCGACGGTGTCGAAGTAGACAACACGGAGAACCCCGGGACCGCGTCGAGCGCCCGGTTCTGGTACTCCGAGGTCTCGAACTAACGGGGGCTTCTTTCCATGCCTTCCGATTCTTCTGAACCCCGCGTGAGCCGTCGCTTCAGCGGCACGGTCAACGCGGACGACCAGGAGACAGAGACCTTCGCGGTGAAGCAGGACGCGACCATCGAACAGGTGACGGTCCGGTTCTACCAGGGACCGCGCCTTGACCTCGAAGTCTTCCCGTTCGTCGAGGACGAGGAGGGCCGGCGTCGTTCGCTCATCGAAGTGTACGGCCGCGACGCCATCGTCGGCGATAACGACATCTTCCCGTTCGCAGTCAGCGAACCGGTGCGCCGAGAGGACGTCGTCGGCGTCGAGGTGACGAACAACGACACCGAACACGCGTACGCGTACACCGTCGACGTCACGCTCGAACGGGAGGGTGGCGTCTCTCGCGGTGTTCTCAGCTACATCAAGGGGGTGTTCTGAGATGGGCGTCGAGCAGTTCAGCCAGATGGTCCGCGGGTCCGGCGGGACGCTTCGGACCGCGGCGACGGGCGTCATGGAGACGGACAACTACGCGCACGGGGACGCGTTCGACGAGGATGGGTCCGCGTATCCGTACTCCATCAACCCCGCCGAGACGATTCAGGAGTTGACCATCACTCAGGCGGGCGACGTTGACGCGGAGATCACCACGACCGGCGGCGACACCTTCGCGCTCCGACTGCACGGAGGCGTCGGCGTCTGGGACAAGTGGGAAATCGACTCGGTGACGTTCCGTGACCCGCGTGGGACGGCCGCAGCCGTCTCGGGAGCGTGGGCCGGTGAGTAACTTCTCAGTGCCGGCAGGCACCCCTGTCGCAGATAAAGAGGTTGCACGGTCGTTCCACGAATCAGGGCTGTCTGTTTCAACTGGGGTGAACACGTACAACGGCGGTGGATTCCTGTCATTCGCACCGGCGTCAAGGGCCTCTCCGATGAACTATACGGAGGATTTCGTCTCGTCGGAGTCCGCAAATTACGAGCGGGGCTTGAAGTTCACACCTGCACAGAACGACGTCGGCGTCTGGGTGACGACGTACCCGGCGGTAGAGCCTCGAATCATCCGATTACGTGACGCCTCAGACAACACTCTCCTGAAAGAGATTCAGGTGGACCCGATACCCGGACGTCGAACTACGTTTCCGGTTGTCCACAGTCTCGATTCGAGCAAATCGTACAAAATCACCGCTACGAACCCTAATGCAGAGTGGTCGCACTCAAATAGCAACTCGTCACCCACGGTGAACAATTCGTTCATCACTGTCGAAGGTGAAACTCACGGGTTAAACACGGTGTACACGAATAACACCGGTACTTTCGGAGAGATTGGGACGCTCGACCCATCCAGTTGGCCTGCAACAGGTTCGCAGACGGCGGAATTTATTCCGCCTGTCGACGTGTTCGGGTGGGACACGACTACGTTCCTAGCGACCGAGCCGGGGGGTTCGTCAGTTGAGGTGTATATAGAAGAACTCCAGTCTGGCGGATGGACTGAAATTGCGGGCCCAGTCTCTCGAGGCGCGTCAATAGAGGCAGACCCGGCGAACAACATCCGATGGCGTATCGACTACGACCGAGGGACCGAGACGGTCATGCCCTCTGTCAGGATGCTTGCGCGGAGATGGAAGCTGTGAATCAGCAACGAGGAAACTAACATGGGAATCATAATGGAAGACAGGCGGCTCGGTGACGACTCGAACACGACCTTCGACCCGACGCAGGGTGACGACGGAGGGTCGGACGGAACAATCACGCAAGACGGCGACTCCATCAACGTGGAGAACATCGACGGAGAGTTCGTCGCCTCCGAAGGTGACGGGTTCGACGTCGACGACGGCGTCGACGGCATCGACGACACCGGCGTTCACGACGACACCGGCGGCGACGACGGCGGGACGTTCACGTCCGGCGTCTCGACTCCGCAGTTCAGCGTCGAACAGTTGGACTTCGCCGGGTGGGACATTCCGTCTCCCGCGCCGTCGACGAGCGGCGGCGGCGGCGGTGGCGGGTCGTCGTCGACGGCCCTCCTCGTCGGCGCGGTCGTCGCGGTCGTCGCGGCGCTCGCGACGCTCACGGGGGGTAACTGATGGGGCGCACCGAGCGGTTCCTCGCCGGGAACTCCTCGTACAGTTCGTGGGTGACGCTCAGGGTCGGACGCGTCGACTCGGCGCTTCAGACCGGGCACGTCCTCGTCTCGATTACCACGGAACCCGCGGCCGGAAACGGGTTCTACATCGGGTCGAAGGAGGTGCGGGTCACTCGTAACGGTGGAGAGACCCAGACGTTCACCGTCTCGCCCGGTCGGAGCGAAGCGGCCGGCGCGATGGTCCCGGTTTCGCCGGGCGATTCCATCCGCGTCGAACTGGACCACGCGGACGAAACGCACTCGGTGTCGGCCTCGATACCGGGCGCGCCGTCGACGATGTCGACGGGGTCGTCCTCGAGCACGTCGACGTCAACGGGGAACCCAGTCGCTGAGTTCGTCGCGCAGTTGACGGCGATGGTCGACGACCTGTTCGCGGTCCTCGGGAGGTTGGGCTGATGGGTCTCTACGACGACATAGCCGGTGTCTTCGACGACGCGGCCGGTTCGACCGACGAAGCGTTCGCCCGGTCGTTCGACGACAC
>NZ_FOOQ01000012.1 GCF_900113245.1 Halopelagius inordinatus | reverse complement strand
GAGGGCAGTTGCCGGGCAGCTACGCGACACGGGGTAAGAGCTGAACGCATCTAAGCTCGAAACCCACATGAAAAAGAGATACCATAGAGGTCACTCGTAGAAGACGAGTTCGATAGACTTGGGGTGTACGCGCCGAGGCAACGAGGCGTTTAGCCCGCAAGCACTAACAGACCAAGCCATACTCATACTGCATCGGACCCACCATATTCCGATGAAACGGGTTCAGGCGTTAACTGGATTGCACGTACATATCGGTCAGAGTAGACCCACCGAGACTGGTATCACAATGGTTCGATTCCGTTGCTCGGCGTTAAGGCGGCCACAGCAGTGGGGTCACACCCGTACCCATCCCGAACACGGAAGTTAAGCCCACTCGCGTTTCGGTCAGTACTGGAGTGTGCGAACCTCTGGGAAATTCGATTCGCCGCCTCCACTCATACGAGGCCCACACTATCGAAGTGTGGGCTTTTTTCATTTCGAACGGGAGCATACGGCGAGTGGCGACGCTCTCCCACACGGTCCATCTGTTCTCGTCTCGGGAACGCAACCGCGAAAACCCGCGCAGTCTGTCGATTAAATCGGCGTTAATCCGGCCAAATCGACCCAAAGGCGGGGTCAGCGAATACCCGACTTATGGCATACCAGTTAGAATGGTTGACTGTAATGCGACACACGAAATCGCTCGTAGCACTCTTGGCACTCGCGTTGGTCGCCGCCGCAGTCGCCCCCGCGGCGGTCAGTGCAGCGCCGACCGCACAGACGACCGTAGAACAGAACCCCGAGACGGGATCGGCAGTCGTGACCGTACTGCAGAACGACACGGCGGTCGAGAACGCCACCGTCGATGTCGCCGCGGACGGCAACTACTCCGGGACGGGAACGTACCGGACCGACGCCGACGGAGCGGTCGAACTCCCCGAACCCGCGGCGACGGTAGACGTGAACCTGACCGTGACGGTGGACGGTTCGAGTTCGACGACGACCGAGGAACTGGTCCCGCGCGAGGAGTCTCTCGACGCCCTCGTCGAACAGGCTGATGACGGAACGGCGACGGTCACCGTGACGCAGTACGGTACCGCCGTCGAGAACGCCACCGTCGCCGTCGCTGCCGACGGTAACTACTCCGGGACGGGTAACTACACCGCAGACGCGGACGGACGCGTCGAACTCGTGGCTCCGGACGAGACGCAGAACGTCACCGTGACGGCGACGTACGACGACCTGACCGCCGAGTCCACCACCGAACTCGCCACCACCGAAGCGGAACTCCGCGTCGGGGTGACCCAGCAGTCCGGCGGAGTGGAAATCGACGTGACGCGTAACGGCACCGGCGTCGCGAACGCCACCGTCGATGTCGCCGCGGACGGCAACTACTCCGGGACGGGAACGTACCGGACCGACGACGGCGGTGACGTCGACCTGCCGACCCCAGCAGAGAACGTGACGGTCACGGTCACTGCGAGTAGCGAGGGTGACGAGGCGACGGCCACCGAGACGTTGACGACCGAGTTCGTCGAAGAGCAGAAGAACTTCGGACAGTCCGTAACGCTGTTCATCGAGTCGCTCCGCGGAGCGGGGTTCAACGGACCGCCGGGGCAGATAATCTCCGACTTCGTGACGAACAACAACCCCGGTAACGCCGACGACGCGAAAGAGGACGCACCCGGACAGGCGAAAAAGGGTAGCGGCGACGCGAACGAGACGGACGAGAGCGAAAAGCGCGGTCCGCCCGAGAAAGCCGAGAAGAAGGGTGACGACGAGAAAAACGAGGAAAGAAAGAACGACGAGAGAGACGAGAAAGGCAAAGAAGACAAACAGAACGGCGAATCGGACGACGATAGCGACGACGACTCCGACTCCGAGGACGACAGCGACGAGTCAGACTCCGAAGACGACAGCGACGACGGAAAACAGGGTCCGCCGGACCACGCGAAAGGCGGCAAGTAACCCCCTCCTTAGCAGTCCGAAATCTTTCTCGCGGGCGTCTCTTTTTCGAGCCTCACGTCTCTCTTTCGAGTCTCGCGTTCAGGTCCGCGCGCGGAAGTCCCGCACGTGCGGCGACCGTCTCCGGGTCGGCGTCGAACCGGCGAACCGCGAGTACGGCACCCGTCGCGACGAGTTCGCGCGTCGCATCGACGGACGACCGCGGTGACGCGGGGCCCGCAGGTGAGAGAGTCGGAGGCGACGAGGCGATGTGCGCGCGCGTTCCCGTCGAATCGTCGCGCGGCGTCCGCGAGGCCGTAGAGCGAAGTTCGCTGACCGCGAGCGTACACGTCAGCGCTGCGGTAAGCGGTCCGGCAGAGCCCACTCCCTCCTCGTGAACCCGGTGTATCGCCCCAGCGAGTGCGAGATACCGCCGTGCGTCGGCGGCGTCCAGCAGTGCGCGTTCGACCGCTGCGTCCCGAACCGCGGTCAACGCGTCACCGCCGTCGGTCGGTGCGGTCACGACTCCGTCTGCGCGTCGTCGAGGGCGTCGCGTCCCGGTGCCTCCAGGTGCGTCCGGACGACGGTGCCGTCCGGGCGGAGTGCGACGCGTCCCAGCGTCACCGTGTCGCCGGTGTCCGCGCGGCGGGCGATGCCGCGAAGCGTGGACTCTCGGTCGAGTTCCTCCCAGACGACCCGTTCGACGAGTCGCTGAAACTCTTCGGGGTCGGTCCACCCGGAGTCGATGTCGGAGGGGACGTGGACGACGAACTGCAGGTCCGCCTCCGTGACGTGGACGCCGACGCCGAACGTGTCGGCGTCGTCGGCGTCGCCGCCGTCGGAATCGGTCATTGTCTCGTGTCGGGCCCCCGAAGGCAAATACTCGCTGGTGGCGCGGCGGGCACGTCGGCGACTCGCGGCCTCGGAAATCGTGGTACCGCGTGTCGAACGCGGTCCCGGATAGAGTCCCTTTTGCCGTCCGAGAGTTCATCCGAACGTAATGAGTCACAAGATCGGGCTGGTCGGCAAACCCTCTGTCGGCAAGTCTTCGTTCTTCAACGCGGCGACGATGAACGACGTGCCGGAGGGCGCCTACCCGTTTACGACGATCGACCCGTCGGTCGGCGAGGCGTACGTCCGCGTCGAGTGTGCCGCCCCCGAGTTCGACGAGTCGTGTACGCCCTCGGTCGGCTTTTGTAACGGCGGCGTGCGGTTCGTCCCGGTGAAACTCGTCGACGTGGCGGGACTCATCCCCGGGGCACACGAGGGGAAGGGCCTCGGCAACCAGTTTCTGACCGACCTCAACGAGGCCGACGTCCTCGTCCACGTCGTCGACTTCTCGGGCGAGACGGACATAGAGGGCGAACCCACGGAGGGCCACGACCCCCGCGACGACATCGACTTCCTCGAGGACGAACTCGACATGTGGTATCTCGACGTCTTAGAGAAGGGTCTCGAACGCTACCGCTCGGGCTACAACGGCGAGGAGAAAAACGTCGAAGAGGACCTCGCAGAGCAGATGTCCGCGTTCAAGACGAACAAAGACGAGATAAAGCAGGTCATCCTCGGGTTGGGTCTCGGACTCGACCCCGAGGAGTGGAGCGACGACGACAAAGCCGACGTCGCCCGCGAGATTCGCAAGCGGACGAAGCCGATGGTCATCGCGGCCAACAAGATGGACAAACCCGTCGCACAGGAGAACTTCGCGGAGATCACGTCGGACCCCGACTACGACCACCTCTCTTTCGTCCCCGCGAGTGCGCACGCGGAGAAGGCGTTGAAGAAGGCCGCCGAGGGAGACGTCGTCGACTACCGGGCCGGCGACGACGACTTCGAAATCGTCGGCGATATCTCCGAAGAACAGGAGGCCGGGTTAGAGCAGATTCGCGAGTTCGTCGCGGAGTTCGATGGAACGGGCGTCCAAGCGGCGTTGGAGACGGCCCTGTTCGACGAGATGGGCGCAATCGCCATCTTCCCCGGAAGCGCGAACGGCCGGTCCGACACGCAGGGCGTCTTCCGCGATTGCTTTATCCTTCCCGACGAGTCGACGACGGAGGACTTCGCGTACCACCTCCACTCCGACATCGGCGAGGGCCTCCTCCACGGCATCGACTGTCACTCACAGAGACAGGTCGGCGCGGACCACGTTCTCTCGCACCGCGACGTAGTCGAAATCGTCACCACGAACTGATACTATCCCAATGGAATATGTAGGTCCGGACAGTCCTTCCGAACCGATGCGGCAGGAACGACGCGCCATCGAGGCCGCTATCTCGGGAGACATCGGCGGCTTGGGCGGAGACGTGACCTTAGAGGACCTCTTTGCGGAAGAGTGGATGGTCGAGTACACCGATGCGCCGTCCATCGGTGCGTTCGTCGCCGAGAGCGAGTTCGAGGTGACCGACCAAGAATCGTTCGAGCGGATTCCGGACGCGGAGTGGGACGACCACGTCGCCGCCCACTCTGAGTTCGAAAGTTGGCGAGGGATGCTGAACGCCGCCGTCGAGTCGTACGTCCGCACCCGACTTCTCGATTCGGAGACGGAGACGGCGTTCGACCCGGACGCGAACGCTCCGGACGCCGAGCGTTGACGACGGAAGCCGGGACTTTTCTCGGGCGGTTTCCGACCGACTGACCGGCCACGAGCGACTACCGACGAAGCGAAACGTACTGGTAGGCCCGGGGCGAGGTCGGTTTCGTGATAGTCATTCGCAACGCGGTGGTTCACACCGCGACGGACCGCGGCACCGTCGAGGGAGACGTTCTGCTCGAAGACGGGGAGATTGCGGCCGTCGGAGAGGTAGACGCGCCCGCCGACGCGACGGAACTCGACGTGGACGGCGCGGACGTGACGCCGGGGTTGGTCGACGCCCACAGTCACGCCGGGATGGCGGAGTGGGACGAACCGGAGGACGGAGACGTGAACGAGGGAACCGACCCGGTGACGCCGCACGTCAACGCCCTCGACGGCTTTCACCCGCGCGACGAGGAACTGAAACACGCGTTTCAAAACGGCGTGACGAGCGTCTCCGCTCGGATGGGGTCGGGCAACGTTCACGAGAGCAAAGCTCTCGTGAGCCAATCAGAACGCGTCGCGTTCTGATGACGTCGTCGGCGGCGTCATCTGTTCGATGAAGACGTACGGTCTGACGGCCGACGAGATGCTCATCCGCGAAGACGGGATGAAGGCCGCGATGGGCGAGAACCCGAAACGGTTCCACGGCGACCGGATGGACCGGCAACCGTCCACTCGACCGGGCGTCGCGGCGACGCTCAGACAGGCGTTGATGGACGCCGAAGACTACGCGGACCGACGCGCGAACGCCCGCGAGGAGGGTGACCCGTTCGAACGCGACTTGGGGATGGAGAACCTCGCCCGCGTCGTCGCGGAGGACTTTCCCCTGCGCGTCCACGCCCACCGCGCCGACGACATCGTGACGGTGTTCCGTATCGCAGACGAGTTCGGCATCGAGGAACTCTCCATCGAACACGCCACGGAGGGACACCTCGTCGCAGAGGAGTTCGCAAAGCGGGACGTCCCCGCCGTCTGCGGGCCGTCGCTGTACTCCGGCGCGAAGTACGAACTCCGGAACATAACGTTCGAGACGCCCGGCATCCTCCACGAGGCGGGCGTGAAAGTCGCCATCCAGACCGACGCGCCGGTTCTCCCGCAACGGCACCTCGACGTCTGCGTCGGTCTGGCGGTCCGCGAGGGACTCCCCGAGGAGGTGGCGCTCGAATCCGTGACGCGGCATCCCGCCGAGATTCTCGGCATCGAGGACCGTGTGGGTACGGTCGAAGTCGGCACGGACGCCGACATCGCGGTGTGGGACGGGCCGTTCTACCGGTTCGACACCCGGACCGAACACGTCTTCGTCGACGGCGAACACGTCTTCGACCGCGAACGCGACAGCGTCGACCCTCGCGAGGCCTACGAGTGGTGAGAGGGGCCGTCGCCTCTCGTCGAACCGGTGACGGGTTCCGTCTAAATCTTATTGCGCTTGCGGTCCTCGCCTCTAACAATGACCTACCAGAAGGTGAACTACACCGACGTAGAACAGGTCGGGGATGCGATGCATTTCCTCCGCGAACCGCTCGATACGAATCAGGTCGGCGTCACCGTCGCGCGGTGTAAGCCCGGGTGGAACGGGCGCAAACACGACCACACCGACAACGAACACGAAGAGGTGTACGTTCTCATCGAGGGAGAAGCCACCGTCGTCGTCGACGGCGAGTCGGTTCCGATGGAGACTGGCGACGCCATCCGTATCCCGGCGGAGGCGACGCGCCAGATTCGAAACGGCGACACCGAGAGCGCGTTCGTCCTCGTGAGTGCTCCGGAGTTCGACGCGGACGACGACTGGGAGACGTCCGGGTTCGTCGGGTGAGTCGTCTCCGTTCGAGAGGACGCGACCAGTACCCGATTTTGGGAATGGACCCTGCCGTCGCTCGTCGGTTCGAGGTCGGAGAAGTGCTCCGTCAGGGATTCGAACCCTGGTCCTTGCCGTGAGAGGGCAAGATGATTGGCCGGACTACACCAACGGAGCGTCCTGCACTTCTGGATATTGGTGGGATGTGTAAAACGGTTCCGTTTCGCGGCGACCGTGTCGAACCCTATCGAGCCACGGCGCACCACGAGAGAGCGCAGTCGGCCGATTTTCGTACCGAACCCCGGCCAGTTTGGGCGGGACGGGAAGCGACTCTGGACCTCAGTCGGTCCACGTGACGAACGGGTCGCCGGTGGTGCTGCGCCGGATGTACTCCCGTTGCATCGCTTCGATTGCGGCATCGAGCGTTCTCCCCCCGTCGTACTCTCTCTGCACCCGGTCGCGTTTCCACCTGCTCGGCGTCGTCCGAGCGTCCCACCGGCCCTCGACGGGGGCGAGCAGTCCGTCGATTCGGTCCGGTTCGACGCCTCTGTCCGCGAGTCCGCGACGGGCCAGAGAGAACAGTTCGTCGTAGACGACTGCGGAGTCGTCGGTTCTCTCCCCCGCTTTCGTCACCCACGCGAGTTCCGCGTCGAGTCCGTCGCGGGCGGCCGCGTACAGCGAGTCCCGCGCGTCCGCCCACGGGAGCGTCGCGAGCGGATGGTCGGTCACGACGATTCCGTGGACGAGGCCGACGACGAGCGCTTGGAACGCCGACACGTCTTCGACCGTCGGTTGAGCGGCCAGCACCCGGTACTCGACTCTCGGTCCCTCCGGTCCGAGAACCGGCCGAACCCACCGCCAGCACGTCCCCTGTTTGTGGAGCAGTTCCCAGTACTCGGCCGCGAACCCCTCTCGTCGGTCGCCCGTGACCCACTCGCGGAGGTACGGCGCACAACAGCGGTCGGCGACCAGCCTATCGACGGCGTCGGTCGGTGAGTCCACGTCTCGGGGGACGCGGACCTTCCCCGGTTCGGCGACGTTCATCGCCTCGAAGACCGGGATACGGAGTTCGTCCATCCCGCGGATGACGCTCTGTGGGTCCGCGTCGGCGTCGTACAGCGGCGGG
Organism: Halopelagius inordinatus; assembly: GCF_900113245.1. NCBI lineage: Archaea > Methanobacteriati > Methanobacteriota > Halobacteria > Halobacteriales > Haloferacaceae > Halopelagius > Halopelagius inordinatus. The sequence continues at coordinate 11,306 of NZ_FOOQ01000012.1, read as the reverse complement.
GGTAGAAACGGACTGTTGGCACCCAACGCGACCACCGGCCCGAGAGTTCGCAAAGCGGCGTTGAAGTATCGGGCGAAGTCGGCAGTCGGAACCTGCAGGTGGACCTGCATCGACGTCGCGAGCGATTCGACGAGGATAGAGGGAAACTGCCGCCGACAGGCGGGGACGTCTATCTCGACCGGCCCGTGCGCCGTGATATCCGCGTCGAGGGCGTGATAGCGCGCTTTCGGAGCCATGTTCGCCGCGAGTGCGACGCCGCCCTCGACGCGACAGTCGGCGAGATACGACGCCGCGCCCTCCGGCGGCCCGATGGTCCACATCCCGTCCGTGACGAACGCGAGTCCGGCGTCCGAGAACGCCCCTCGCACGTCGGTCACGCACCGTTCGACGGCCGCCGCCTGCCGGTGCAGTCCCTCGGCGTCGAACTCGCAGACCGGAGAGTTCAACTCGGCGTTGTGCCGCCCGAGTTCTCTATCACAGTCGCTTTCGAAGACGGAGTCCGGGACGCGAGCGAGTCGGCCCGCCGCATCGACGGCGTAGCCTTCGAGTTCGAGGCCGATAGCGAACCCGCCGACGAACCGGCCCTCGGCGAACGCGTCTCGCAGTTCGTTCGCTTGCTCGGTCACCCGACGCCCGAACTCGGCGTGAGTCGCCGCGCGGCGCGTCGACCGGACGGCGGTGGCGGAGTCCATACGATATGTGCAACTCGTTAGCACATCAATCGTTCGCCGCGACGCAGTTCACCGCGAGAACTCCTCGTCGTCCACCGGAGCGGCCGTCCGCCAGTACGCCTCGAACCTGTCGTCGGCCCACTGTCGAACCGTCTCGTCGTCGGTATCGATAGACGCGCGGAGCACGCCGTCGTCGTCGCGCACGAGGAGGTGAACCACGTCGTCGGCTATCGTCACCGCGAGGGGGATGTCGCCTTCGCGGGCGCGAATCTCCGCGCCCTCGGCGTCGAGGAGGGATTCGAGTCGCCGCCGGAGCGTCGAATCCTCCGCGAGTGCGGTCACGGCGTTTCGAGAGAGGACCGCCTCGAACGTCTGTTCGCCGGCAGTCGTCTTCGATTCGACGAGGGTGAGGCTCTGTTCGTTGAACGCGTGCGAGAACGCCCGCACCTCCTCGGCGTCGTCGAGCAACTCCAAGACGCGCTGGACGGGCGCGTTCGGCCGCGTCTCGCTCGGAACGGTGATAGTCGCGTCGGCGAGATGCCGCAGGTCGAACTCCATCGCTCGCGTCGGCAGATAGCGGACGACGTCCCGGAGTTCGCCTTCGGTCTCTAAGATATCCAGTAGGTCCGTAAACCCATTCGAGACGAGTCGTCCCGTCGCCGTCGCCGCGTACTCGCCGCCCTCGCGTCTGACCCACGACCGCTCTTCGAAGTCTGCGAGAATCCGCCCGAGCGTCGCCTGCGACGCGCCGGTGGCCGCCGCGAGGCCGTTTCGCGTCTGCGATTCCTCGGAGAGCAGTCGCAGCACCTCCACCCGGTTCGACGAGAGCGCGAGAAACTCTATCTCCTCCAGCGCGGACTCCATACGCCCTCTGGTCCCCGTCGCGGTAAACCACTTTCGCACCGTGAAATCATTTCACGCCGCGAGCGTCTGGCGCGAGTCGGCGGTATTTCTTGATTTGAAAAAATTTCTGAATTAAACTATACGGCTGCGGCTCGTAGGTGAGAGTACGATGATTCTCGCTTCAACGGTCTCTGCGGACGCGGCGTCGTCGCCTCGGACCGACGGGAGGTGGGCGTAAGTGGTCGAACGTCGCACGCTCGTCTTCTTCGTTCTGACGAGTCTCCTCTTCGGCGGGACGTTCGTCGCGGCGAAGGCCGGACTCGACTACTTCCCGCCGCTTCTGTTCGTCGCGCTCCGCTTCGACGTGGCGGCCGTCGCACTCGCCGGATACGCGGTTCTCACGACGTCTCGCGACGGACTCGTCCCGCGGACGCGCGGCGACGTGGTCGGGATTCTCTCTACTGGCGTCCTCGCTATCGGCCTGACGAACGCGCTGTTGTTCGTCGGCCAGCAGTACGCCACGAGCGCAGTCGCGTCCATCGTGTTCAGCCTCAACCCCGTGTTGACGCCGGTGTTCGCGGCGGCGCTTCTCTCGGACGAACGCCTCTCGGCGCGCGGCGTCGCGGGGATGATACTCGCTCTCGTCGGCGTCGGACTCGTCGTCAGTCCCGACCCGGCGAACCTCCTCGGCGGCGCGTTCGGCAAGTCCATCCTGTTTACGGGCGCGATAGCCGGTGCCCTCGGGAGCGTCCTCATCCGCTGGGCCGACGCCGACCTGTCGAGTACGGTGCGCACCGCGTGGGGTCTCCCCTTCGCGGCGGTGCTCTGTCACCTCCTCAGTTGGTCCGCGGGCGAGTCGGCGGCGGCCATCTCGTGGACGCCGACTGCGTTCGTGGCACTCGGCTACGTGGGCATCTTCGCCGGCGCAGTCGCCTACATCACCTACTTCGGCCTCATCGACGAAACCGGCGCGATACGGGCGAACCTCGTGTTCTACGTCGTTCCGGTCGTGGCGACTCTCGGCGGGGTGGTGTTCCTCGGCGAGACCATCTCGGCGTCGGCCGTCGCCGGATTCGCCACCATCTTCGCCGGGTTCGCGATACTCGGCAGCGAATCCGTGGACCTCGGAGCGGTTCGCGCGAAGGTCCGTCGGACCGTCTCCGTCTCCTCGCGACGGTATCTCCCCGCGGCGTTCGCTAACCGCACCCCCTCCGAGAAATGCCGGGACGCGGCCGAAGAACGCCGTGGACGGGTGTTCGACTCGGACTGAACGCGCCGCTAGCTGTCGTCGAGACAGATACTCTCTGCGACGGCCGTTATCGATTTGACGCTCTACGTGTGTAGTTGTAATATGGTTGACTGGAAGAAGTACTGGGGCGCGATAGGCGTCGTAGAGTTACTCGTCATCGGAGCGGTGCTGTTCTTCTTCCCCGAACCGGCCACGTCGTTCGTGGGAATGGTACTGATTCTCATCGCCGCAATCACGTGGTTGGCGGGATGGTACGGCACCAGCGATAGGGAGACGGACCCGGAAGCCGACGCCGAGCGGACGTACTGAACGCCGCAGAACCCTCGTTTTTCAGACGATTCGCCGACCCGCCGCGAAGACGGCTTCGGACTCGCGCCACGCGGAGGCGTCTTCGGTCGGGTCCGCGTCGAGGACGACGACGTCGGCGCGATAGCCGGGTTCGACGAGGCCCGTGTCGTCGAGTCCGAGCAACTCCGCGCCGGTCACCGTCGCCGCCTCCAACGCCGCCTCGGGCGACATGCCGTAGTCGCACATCAGTTCTATCTCGCGGCGGGCGTTCTCGCCGTGGACGTTGAACGGCGTCCCCGCGTCGGTACCCATCGCCACGGTGACGCCCGCGTCGAGAGCGTGTTCCCACGCGCGTTCGAACCGTTCTTGTGCGTCTTCGGCCTTCTCGACGGCCTCCTCGGGGATTCCCCCCTCGACGCCGTTCTCGACGATACCCTCCAAGGCGCTGGCCGTCGGCACCCAGTAGGTCCCTTCTTCGGCCAGCAACTCGGCCGTCTCGCGGTCCATGAACGTCGCGTGTTCGACGCTCGTTATCCCCGCGCGGACCGCGTTCTGAATCCCCCGCTGACCGTGGGCGTGCGCCGATGTCGGGACGTTCTCGGCCGACGCCGCGTCGACGACTGCGGCGAGTTCCTCGGGCGTGAGTTCCGGCGCGCCGGTCTGTGCGCCCTCGGTGAGGACGCCGCCCGTCGCCATGCATTTGACCACGTCCGCGCCGCGTTTCAACTGTTCGCGGACCGCCTTCCGAACCTCGTGTGGGCCGTCCGCCTCGCGGCCGAACCAGTGGCCGTGCCCGCCAGTCATCACCACGTTCTGACCGCAAGCGAGAACTCGCGGCCCCTCCAGAACTCCCGTCTCCACCGCGGTTCCGGCGTCAAGTGCGAGCGTTCCGGGCGCGCCCAAATCGCGGACGGTGGTGACGCCCGCCTCGACGTTCGCGCGGAGGTTGGCGGCGGCGCGGTAACTCAACATCTCTCGGCTCTCTGTGTCCACAGTCGCCACGTCCGGACGACTGTCCATCATCAGGTGGACGTGCGAGTCCACCAGACCCGGCGCGACCACCGACCCCGAGACGTCCACCGTCTCTACGTCGTCCGCGTCCTCCCTCGCCGCCTCCGTCTCCGCGTCGTCGCCGACTGCGACGATTCGGCCCTCGTCGGGCGAGAGAACCACGTCCGCGTCGCGCGTTCCGGTCGCGTCGGCGACTCGGCCGCCCGCGAGTACGTACAGGTCGGGTGTCTCTGTCATCTGTCGGGCGGTTCGATTCGACTCCGCGTAAACCTCCGGGTAGCGGTAGCGCGAGTCGGAGAAGAGAGTCGCGTCTGCGAGGTGCGAAGTCGGTCGGCCCGCGACGGACGCGAACCGCGCCGCTACCGCGTCACTCCTCGTCGTCGTCGCCGGACCCGCCGAACTCCTCGATGATGGCGGATACGTCGTCGTCTTCGACCTGGTGGTAGCCTTCCGCGGAGATGGTGGAGATGGCTATCTCCTCGGCGGTCAGGTCGTCCTCGCCGACGAGAAGCGCGCGGATGGCGAGAGTGACGCCGTCGTCCACCGAGATATCCTCGTTCCACTCGTCTTCGAGGAACTCCTGGATGTCGCCGCGGTTCGAGCCGATGGCGACCGCTTTCCACTCTTGGGGGGCACCCGAGGGGTCCGTCTGGAACAGGCGGGGACGAACGTCTCGTCCCTCGTCGGAGTCCGCCTCTCGCGCCGGCGGACTCGGTCGGCCGACGTCGCCGTCGACGCCGCCGATCAGAAGCGACGCGCCGAACGGACGCGTCCCGCCTATCTGCGTGCTCTCTTGAATCTGGTCCGAAAGCGTCTTCGTCAGCGTCTCGACGCCGAGGGGTTCGCCGTAGCGGAGTCGGTTCCGCTGGGCCTCCGTCCGGGCGTCGTCGACGAGTTGCCGAGCGTCTGCGACGTGGCCCGCGCTGGCCGCGCCGAGGAACTCGTCGAGTTTGTGTAGCTTCTCGATGCTCTCAGTTTCCATGAGGTTCGAGCTCGTCCGTCGCTGTGCGGCGAGGACGACGCCGTCCGCCGTCCGCACGCCGACGCTCGATGCGCCACGCTTGACCGCCTCGCGGGCGTACTCGACCTGATAGATACGTCCGTCGGGAGAGAACAGAGACGTCCCTCGGTCGTACGCCTGCTGGTCGTTGCGGTTCATCGTGTACACCTCGGACCCGAGCACGGATAAAGCCACCACCGGAGCACGATATTACCGCATCTCGACGCGAACCCGCGTCTCAACCTTCACCGTGGCCGTTCGACCCGTCGGAATCGGCCGGTCACACCTCCTCGGTGGTCGCCTCCGGCGCGTTCGCCTTCACGCTCCGGATGCCCTGTTTTGCCTTCTGCTTCGAGGCGTACCCCTCTCCGCTATCGGCGATTACGTTGCCGTTGTCGTGGCGGAGTCGCCATCGGTACTGCCCGGCTTTGTCCTCGTAGAGTTCGAAGGTTGCTGACACGTCAGGTGGTTCGACGCCGAGGGACTAAAACGTCGGCGGCGGTCACTCCGACCGACGATAGCACCGCTCAAGGTGTGTTTTTCTCCGCTCCTCGCGTATCCAGACGAATGTCTTTCACGATGCGAGCGCTCGTCGCCGCCTTCCTCGTCGGACTCCTCCTCGGCGGCGGCGCAGTCGCGTACGTCCTTCCGTCGTCTGTGACCACCTCGCCCACCTCGTCGCTCGGGGCCGCGACGGGATGTCAGGCAGACGCCCCCACGGAACCCGTCTCGTGGCTGGTTCGCGTCCCCGACGGTGACCGGACGACGTTCGTGTTCAATCGCACGTTCTCGCACGAGGAACCGTCGCTCCGACTCGAAGGGAGCGTCGAACAGCCCGAGCCCGGCGAGTACGTCTACCGAATCGACGCCGCTCCGGACTCCGACGAGAAACCCGCCGCCGACTGCACGCCGGTAACCCGACTCGACGCCGTCGTCTCGGTGCCGAGCGACTACCGGACGTTCTCGGTGGTCTACGACGGCGACGAACTGGTGACCGTCGAAAAGGGTGACTCGTTGCCCGCCTTCGTCCCCGTCGAACGGGCGAACGAGACGGCCTGAACGCTCTCCGTCTCATCTCCCGTCTCCCTTCTCTACGCCGGTCGGAACGCCCTGAACGTGTCCCTGTCGAGTCCGACGGTTCTGACCTCCGTGAGGCCGAGGCCGGTGAAGATGCCGTGCCAGTTCCGGTAGTAGAGCGGCATCTCGCCGCTGACGTAGTTGACCGACGGGTTATCGGAGCCGTCGTCAGCGGCTCTCTCGCCGTCGGTTCGGTCGCCGTTCCGTTCTTTTCCGCCGCCTTCGTTCTCGACGGTGACGACGAGTTTCTCCGCGACGCGGGCTATCTCCTCGAACACCCACTCGTCGTCGGGGTGGACGTGCTGGAGCGTCTCCACCGAGTAGACGGCGTCGAACGCGTCGTCTTCGAAGTCGCCGAGACAGTTCGCTATCGAATCGACGTAGAAGGTGCCCTCTGCTTCGAGTTCGGGGTACTCCTCGGCCATCACGTCGAACGAGTCCTCGTTGATGTCGAGGCCCGAGAGGTTCCGATACCCCTCGTCGTGGAGATGCGCGAGATGTCGCCCCGCGCTACAGCCGAGTTCGAGGACGCTCCCCTCGACGCCGACGGCCGACTCGAGCGTCTCCGAGAGGAGTTCGCTCGTCTCGTTCGGGCCGTAGTACGCGTAGTAGTCCGGTGAGTACTCCCCGGACAGCGTTTCCCATCGCTGGCGAACCTCGTCGGCATCCATTCGTGGACGGTCGGACGCCACACGTAAAGCGCCGTCGCTGTCAGACGGGCGGTCGAACCGCGAGAGGCAAGGAGAGCGCCTCGAATCCGGTCTACGCGTCCGGCTTCGGCCGCTTGAACACGAGCGCAGTCGCGCCGTTGGTCTGCGCCGCCGGTCGTCCGTCCGAGAGCGTCGCGACGAGTTCCCACTCGGCGTCGCCGAGTTCGTTCAGCGCGTGTTCCATCGGCCCCGTATCCCCGCTGAACAGACCGCCGTCGGACGTTCTGATTATCTTGTACTCCCACTTCATCGGTCGTCGCCCTCCCCGGATTCGGCCCGTTCGTAGGTGACGAAGTCGAACGCCTCTCGGTCGTCGCGTTCGACTTCCTCCCACGCGCGTTCGTCCCACTCGGGGAACGTCGTCTCTCCCTCGTAGTCGTCGCGGAGTTCGGTCAGTACCATGCGACTCGCGCGCGGGAGGAACGCCTCGTAAACGGCCGCTCCGCCGACGACGTACACCGTCTCGACGCCCATCTCCGCGGCGGCGGACTCGGCGAGCGTCGTCGCCTCCGCGACGGAGTTCGCCAGCCTCGCGCCCTCCGGTACGTCGAGTTCCCTCGTCGAGAGGACGATACTCGTCCGCCCCGGGAACGGTTCGCCGAGGGCGTCGACGACGTTTTCGTACGTCTTCCGCCCGAGAACGACCGGATGGCCCGTCGTCGTCCGCTTGAAATGTTTCATGTCCTCGGGGAGATGCCACGGCATGCCGCCGTCGCGTCCGATGACGCCGTTTCTCGCGACTGCGGCGACGAGGACGTACTCGACGCCATCTGCGCCGTCCCCGCCGTCTTCGGCCGTCGGGTCGTCCGCGGACATCACTCTGCCACCGCGAACCGGATGCCGTCTGCGGGGTCGTACTCTCGGAGGCGGATGTCGTCGTACGTCAGTTCGTCGAGGGGCTTTTCGGCCACTTCGATGGTCGGGCGTTCGCGCGGCGTCCGCGAACACTGTTCGAGGAGTCCGGGCACGTGGTCGTAGTCCTCCGCGTCCTCGGGTTCGTCGGGGGCGGCGGCGACCACCCAGTCGCGCACGTCGAGGTAGTCCGACCGGTCCGACACGTCGGCCAGACGGGACTGCAACTCCGAGAGATGGTCGGCGTACCACGCGCCGCGTTCGCCCTCGCCGCAGTAGACGTGCGCGTCCACGACGGTGTGGGCGAACGTCCCGGGTTCGAATCCGGTTCGCTGGGCGACGGCAGTCAGGAGAAGCGAGTAGGCGGCGATGTTGAACGGGATGCCGAGTGCGACGTCGCCCGAACGCTGGGTGAGGTGGAGGTTCAACCGGTCGCCCTGCACGTTGAACACGAACGAGTAGTGACACGGCGGAAGCGTGGAGACGGCCGCGTTGGCGGGATGCCACGCGTTGACGACGAGGCGGCGGGAGGTGGGGTTCTCGCGCAACTGGTCTACGACGTACTGTATCTGGTCGAACGTGCGTTCGTCGTCGTTCATCCAGCGGTGGTCGTCTTCGGGCCACGCCTCGCCCGGGAGGCCCTCCTCGGGAACGGGAAAACGCCGCCAGAACCGACCGTACGCCGTATCGAGGCGGCCCTCGTCGTCGGCCCACGCGTTCCAGATGCCCGTCTCCTCGCGGAGCGTCCGGATGTGTTCCTCGCCGGAGAGATACCAGACGAACTCGTGGATGAGCGAGTTCCAACGGAACCCCGAGAGGTCCTTCGTCGTCAACAGCGGAAAGCCCGAATCGAGGTCGATTTCGTAGTGCTGACTGAACGCCGAGACGGTGTCTACGCCCGTCCGGTTCGGTTTGTGCTGCCCCTCCGCGAGAACGTCCGTCACTAAATCGAGATACTGTTTCATGGTGCCCCCAATCTACCACAACCATCAATCCTCCCTGCTAAAAGCGGAGCGATATGAGAAATGAGGGCAACGGCTCTGTCGAAACTCTCTCGTGAGAGAAACGAGCCAAGGACAGTTGTATATAGCACATTACTCCTCAGACGTTGTATTCTCCGCGTGGCGGGGATCCCGGATGAATTTAGAGGAGGCGATTTCACTGAAAACCTCAATAGCTCTGTAGTCGTCATATGTGTCAAGTGTGATGCGGTAGAGAAAAGGATTAGAACGGATTGGACGTAGAGATTGAACCTCGTCAAATACCTCTGTAATCGTCCGCCCAGATAGTTCTCGTCCAAGCCCTTCGATTTCTTTTTCATGTTCCATCGTCCCAATTCTGCAACTCTGCGCCTCAACGAGGTACGTACACTCTAAATCAAGACCTGCGAAAGGGCGGATGTTTCGCCAGATGTAGTACCAAGTTTTCCGAGCGTGGGCTTTTGAATGGCGGTACAACGCTTTGAGTTTGTGTTTGCGGCTAGTGAACTCATCACGACCGAACATATCCCACTGAACCCACCACCCGTGTTCGCGGATTTCGAGTCCCCGAACAACGAGTTGTTTGTTATCATATTCTCGCTCGTGCTCAGTCTGACCAGCAGGGATCTCCAGATCAAGAGAGTGATGTATCCAGAATTGATCCTCCATCTGCTTGACCGCCTCCTGCTTGCTTTCGCGGGTGAACCTAACCAATCTCCACCAAGCAAATCCCAGTGTTACAACGAGGCCAAGCTGACTCAATGAAACCCCGCTAGGCATTGATCGCGGCTTACCGCCGTGGTTATATATAGATTGTCGAGGATAGTGAGTCTCAATGTCAGTAGTGACGATTCGTTCGTACTGTCCGAGAATCAGAGGAACGGTCACCATTCCTGAATTGCCAATATCCCTCCGCAGACAACATCATTTCAGGAGGTAATGAATCCATACTGGAACTCCCTTACCTGTCTTTATCAGAAAGGGAATCAACGAGTTGTCGCAAAAACAAAACCCACCTACCCCATAACGATAGACGTGATTACCAACCTCGCCCGCGGCGTCGACGTCTTCACGAGCAACACCTTCCTCGTCACCGGCGAGACGACGGCACTCGTCGATACCGGAGCGAACTTCGACGTGGTTTCGGCGGTTCGAGAACAGACGGACGAACTCGACCGCGTCTACCTGACGCACACGCACGAGGACCACGTCGGCAACGTCGAGGCGGTTCGGGAGGCGTTCGGCGTGGAGACGTGGGGGTACGACCCCGACAACCCCCTCGTGGACCGCGAACTCGCGGACGGCGAGACGGTCGAAATCGGCGACGACGACTACGTCGCCGTCCACACGCCGGGGCACAAAGACGACCACCTCTGTCTGTACTCCCGCGACGCGCGGACGCTATTCGCCGGTGACCTCGTCTTCGCCAACGGGAGTTTCGGCCGGACCGACCTCGAAGAAGGTCACCGACCGACGCTGATAGACAGCATCGACCGCATCCGCGAAACCGTCGGAGAGGACCTCGACGCGATGCACACGGGTCACGGCCCGAGCGTCGAGGACCGGCCGTTCGAGGACATCGAGTTCGCGGGAAACGCGGCGCGGATGGGCTGACCGGTCGTCGCTACTTGTCCGCGTCGTCGGGAATCTCGTCGGGCGCGCGGTCCTCGGAGACGACGCCGAAGTAGCCGGGTTCGTCGCCCACCGGGTCGTTGATGACGAGTTCGTCCGCGTGGTTCATCAGCCACGGAATCGTCCACGCGACGACGCGGTCCTCCGTCGCGGCGTCTAACTCGGCGTCCGGCGCGAGTCCTTGAAGCAGGCGGGCTATCTCCGGGACGGTGTACATCGACTCCTCGTCGAGAATCTCCCGGGGTTCGTAGAGGCGGTACGGGTAGAGCGTCTCGAAGTCGTCTTTCGGTCTGGGCATACCGTCTCCTTTCCCGCCCGGGCGGAAAATCCCGCCGCTCTCGCCCGTCGAATCACAACCGTTAACAGGCGTCTCTCATCTCTTCTGTCATGAACAGGCCGCAAGAACACCTCGTCTCGGTTTTCCAAGCGTTCGGCGGCGACGCACTCAGAGACGTGTGGCTCTTCGACGAACGAAACTTCGACGAACTGTACGTCCGTTCCGACGTGGCCGAGCAACTCGAATCCGAGGAGTTGGACGTCTCTCGCTTCGTGGACAACGAGCGCTACGGGTTCATCACGCGCCGGACGTACGAGTCGCTCTACTACGCCGACTACGGCTACACGGTCCGCGGCCTCTCCGCGTTCGAACAGTTCCGGACGTTTCTCTTCGACACGCCCGTCGGCGTCTTCGCTAGCTTCGACCCGCCGGACGACTGTTACGACTACTCCGAACTGAACGACGCTATCCAGTCGGCCGCATCGGAGTTCGACGCCGACTCGTTCGTTCCGTCCGGGAACTGACCCCGCGAATCCGGTCGTCGGCCGTCTCTTCTCTCACCGACAGCGCCGTCGCTCACCGGCGGGCCGCGAAAGAAAAATCGGGGTGTACGAAGTCGTCTACTCGAAGAGTTCGACGGCCTGGTCGTAGCGTGCGGAGGGTTCGTCCCAGTCGACGACGTCGAAGAAGTTCGAGACGAACTCGCCGCGGGCCGG
>NZ_FOOQ01000011.1 GCF_900113245.1 Halopelagius inordinatus | reverse complement strand
TCGATGGTCATCTGGCACGCCTGAAACTCCACGCCCATATCCAGGCTGGTTTCGATGAGTTCCTCGATGGTCGCGGTATCGTTGTCCTCGATTCGCTTCGCCATCATCGTCGTGGTCATGCGGTCCATGCCGGGGAGCGCGCCGACGATGTTCGGGACGGGCATGTTCGGGTTTCCGACGGAACTGAGCTTGAGGTTCTTCGAACGTTCCTCGTGGAGGATGTCGAGTCCCCAGAACGTGTGGAAGACGGTCACCTCGTAGCCGAACGCGGCGGCGGTGCTGGCGAGGATGAGCGGCGGATACGCCATGTCGAGCGTCCCCTTCGTCGCGATGATGCTCATCTTCTTCGTCTCGTCCTCGGCCGTGACCTCGGCGACCCGATCTTCGAGTTCGGCGACACGTGCGGCCAACTCCGCGCGTGAAGGAGCTTTTTCACCACCCGTCGACGACTGCGTACTGTCGGTACTCATTATGCCCCCGTCTTGCGGACGTAGTGTTTGTAGACGTCGCCGTCCTCCGTTTGATCGAGAAGTTCGACGCCGTCGGTGCTGTCGGCCCAACCGCCGAGGTCACTCGTGCTCCCCGAATCGGTCGCCAACACTTCGAGAACGTCCCCCTCGGAGAGTCGGTCGATGTTCTGTTTCGTCTTGACGACCGGCATCGGGCAGTTTTGTCCTTTCACGTCGAGCGTCTCGGTGATTTCGTAGTCGGTCATTGTATTGTCTTCATCACCCAATACTCGTCTGGCTATGAAAAGCGTGTCGGTAGTATTTCTCCGACAGCGCACAACCACTATCCCGAATAAGTCGATTATCGGCTTTTCGACCGGTTTGGTCTGGTTTTTGACTCCCTATCTTGTAGTGGTGGGGAACTACTATGTGGTCCTCATTCGATAGCTGAAACTGGCGACAGCCGAGAGGGACCACTTCGATACAGACGAAGCGGCCGAATCGGCCACCCGAGACGCCGAAAGAGCGAATAGGCGGCGTCGGACGGGGGTCGGCCGGGGTTGGTGCCGGTTCGTGGCGTCGTAGACCGACGCGAGAGCACGCCGGGCGGTGCCGTTCGACCTTTCCGTGCGGCCCGCGAACTTCGGCGGCGATGAGCGACCGATCGACCACGAGAGAAGAGCGACCACCCGGAGCGGTGAGGCGACGAGGACTCCTCGCGGCGGGCGTGTTCGGATTCGGATTCAGCGGACTGATCGACGTGCTCGTCCTGCATCACGTTCTCCAGTGGCACCACCTCGTCTCCGGACTCTATCCGATGAACACGCTGAGTGGCCTCCGAGTGAACGTGTTCGCAGACGGGCTGTTCTCGATAGGGATGGTGACCATCATGGGCGTCGGAGCGGGCCTCCTCTGGCAGTCCGAACGGCGGGCAGACGAACCGTTGGCTGTGCGACCTCTGGCCGGAACCGCGATAATCGGTCTCGGGGTGTTCGACGTCTACGACGCCGTCGTCGACCACGCCATCTTGGGCCTCCACCAACCTCTCGGCCCGGGTGGCCAGCCCCTGTCGCTCGGCGGTCGATACAACGTTCATTGGCTCGCGGTCAGCCTCCTGTTCGTGCTCGCCGGATACTACGTCTACAGAACGGGGACGCGGAACCGAAAGCACGACGCGACGGAGCGTAGGTGAGCAAAAAACGGCGTCACTCCTCGAACTCTATGGCCCACCCACACACCGACCTGCTGATCGGAACCGTGTCGCTACTCAGACCGTTACACGGGACTGCGGCGCCTGGACCGGTCCCGCACTGGGTCGTTCTGCTCGTTGCCGTTCCGGCGCTGTGGCTGTTCATCGGCGGTGCCGTACTCGCAGCAGACCGTCTGTTGGGTCGACTCGGCATGTGAACTCGACTGCCCCGTGCAGAAAGAGCGTCTCGTACGGCCCCGCCGACGGTACGCGGCTCTGATCACCACCCGTGTTGGTGAACGATTCCGCGACCGTACTGCCTCAGTGCTCTCAGCAGGGGTCGTGCGGAGACACGCCGGAGTATCGATTCGTCTGGCGGTGTACTACCTGCGAGTGACGTTTCCCAACCGGTACGCGCCTGGAGACGTTCTCGCTCTCGCGCCGCGGCCGTGCGAACGCTCTCGACGTCCATCGATTCGACCGTTCGTTCCTCCATGAGAACCTCACCGTCGACGATGACCGTCTCGATATCTCCCGCCGTTACCGTGTTCGTAAGTACTGATGGAAGGTTACTGTACGGCCGGTGGCGTGGGGTGTCGATATCGACAACGACGACGTCGGCGCGTTTTCCGGGTTCGAGGCTCCCGACCCGGTCGTTGAGTCCGAGTGCGCGTGCGGCATCGATGGTGAGCATCCTGAGCAGATCGTACGAGGACCACTGCTGAGCTCCGTACTCGAAATTCGACAGCAGTCGGGCGTGTTTGGCTTCTCGAACGAGGTCCCAGGAGTCGAACCAGAACGGATCGTCGAGGCCGATAGCGACGTTCGCACCGAACTCTTGGAGTGCCGGAAGCGGGAACCAGGTTCGCTCTCCGGCCCGGAAGTAACTGTACACCGTCGGGCAGTGAAGCACGTGCGCACCGGCGTCAGCGATTCGCCGCGCGTCGCTCCGGTCTGCGTGCAGCAGATGGGTGAGCAGCGTTCGCTCGTCGAGGAGGCCGTATCGGTCGAGTAAGTCGAGTGGATCGTCAGCACCGCTCCCCGCTGCCATCGTATCGGCTTCAGCAGAGTCGTACAGATGCGTATGAAGCCGCAAGTCGGGATAGTCCGCCCGAAGCTCAGCGACACCCTCCCAGAGTCTCCGCGAGCAGCCGGCTTCACCGCCGGGCGCGATACTCGCAGTGACTCGCCCCTCGTAGGTATCGTGATAGGTTTCGATGAATCGACGAGCGGTCGCGAGCTGGTCGTCTGCGGACGCTGGGTCGAGAACGTCTGCGAGTTCCGACCCGATCACGGCGCGCAACCCGGACTCCCCGATCGCTTCTGCCCCGAGCCCTGGCGTGAAGTCCATCGCGTTGACGGTCGTAACGCCGTGTGTGAGTTGACGCAGGCACGCGAGTCGCCACGCGGCCTCGAAGAACGAGTCACCCAGAGTCGGTTCGGCGGTGTGGTACAACGCGAAGGCTTCTTTGAGCAACTCGCCACCGCCGAGTTCACTGAAGAGGCCTTGGACGAGCGCGAAATCGGTGTGACGGTGGGCGTCGATGAGGCCGGGCATCACGACCTTTTCGCTGGCATCGATCACGCGTCCTGCGGCCGAGTCTCGATCACCGGGCTCAGTTGCTCGGACCGACGAGATGACTCCATCCGTGACTCGAACGGAGCCGTTTTTCAGGATCTGATTCTCTTGATTCATCGTAACGACGATTGCGTCGTGAATCAGGAGATCAGTCATTGTTCGACGTGCATCAGTCGGACTGTGAAAACAGTTCGGGAGAGAGTCCCGGCGGACGACCAACAGAGACTCCCGGTCGTCGGTGCGGACGTGAACATCGCTTCAGGTTGCCTGTGGCGACCGCGCGTTCAGTCGATAGAGCAGTCGCGCCACCTCTAGGGCAATCGCGACTCCGACCACGACGCCGAGATACGACGGCGGGTTCGTCACGGACTCGACGATGCCGACCACGAAGACTGCGATGCCGACGCGGAGAAGGGTGTTTCCCGTTACGTTCCGCACTACGCTCTCCGGAACGGGCGCGGTCTCGTCGTAACCCGCGAGGAGAAACGTCCACCCACGGAACTTGATTAGCGCCCCCGCGACCGTCAGGAGGCACCCGACGGCAAGCCACTCCAGCGCTTCGGACGGCAGTTCCATCATCGTTCCTCCCTCCGGTTCGGGGTTATCTCGAAGGTGGTGATCGTGCCGAAGAGCCCGGTGTCGGTGTCCCGCACCCTGAGACCCGCTTTCGAGGCGATTTCGCGCGGGTTTTGGGTCCAGCGACAGCCGGTCTGGGCGTAGTGAGCGTCGGCACGCCACTCTTGGTACTTCGCGATCGGTCTCACGTCACTCCGCCCGTGTTCGACCAACCGAATCGTACCCTCGGGCTTGCAGACGCGGTCCATCTCGCGGAGTGCTGCGATGGGATCGGGAAACGTACAGGTCGATAGCGCCGAGATCACCGCATCGAAGCTGTCGTCGGGGAATTCGAGTTCCTGTGCGTCCATCTCCCGGAGCGACCCGTCGATATCTAACTCGGTGAGTCGTTCCTCGGCGTTCGCCAGCATCTCCGGACTGACGTCGATACCGACGAGGTCGACCGCGTCGGGGAGATACCTGAAGTTCGTTCCAGTCCCACAGGCGACGTCCAACACTCTCCCTTCGACGTCTCCGAATCGGTCGCGGCGATAGCGACCTAAGATGACACGGTCGATCCATTCGAACCGGTGCATCCGGTCAGCGTACTCGGCGTACGAGTCTTTGATCTCCGACACCGACATCGGTCGATTCGGCGCCGGATCGATATCGTTTCGGTCGTGGTTTTGGTGGGGGCTCATCTGTTTCGATTACTCAGTCGAGGCTCTCGTTGTCGGTCGTCGACTCGCAGAACCGTCTGAGGAACGTCCCGCGGTCGGTTCGGCCGGCGTCGGCCGCCACGAGCATCTCTTCGAGTCCGTCGCGACTCTGCTGGCAGCACTCGCGATGGCAGGATTTACAGAGGTACTCGAACCGCTTTCCCTCGCGGTCCCAGCGGTCACCGTGTTTGTCGTACTCGCGTGCGTCTTCGCGGTCGAGCGTCTCGCCGCAGGCGATACACGTTACCTGTCGGCCGGAGTCGCCGCCCCACAGCGTCGAGGTGGTCGTCACCGGTCCACCTCCCCCATGATGGTATCGAGGCTCCCGAGGGTCGCGACGAGGTCGGGGATGTACTCACCCCTCGCCATCGCCGGCAACGCCGACAGATTCGAGAACGACGGCCCGCGGATCTTGAACCGGGCGGGTGTCTCGGTACCGTCGGCACGGATGTAGATCCCGAGTTCGCCCTTGGCACCCTCGACTGCTCTGTAGCACTCGCCAGAGGGTTTCAGCGTCCGCGGAACGTCGGCCCGGCAGACGCGCCTCTCGGTCGGCCAGTCTTCGAGCAGATCGACGCACTGTTCGACGATGGCTGCCGACTCCTCGATTTCCCGCAGGCGAACGAGTACGCGGGCGAAGTTGTCGCACCCACCTTCTGTGACGACGTCCCAGTCCAAACGGTCGTAGTAGCCGTACGGGTCATCGCGCCGGAGGTCGTAGTCGATGCCGGAGCCGCGAGCGACCGGGCCAGTGGCCCCGTACTGCTTTGCGACTTCCGGGGGCAGTTCACCGGTGTCAACGCAGCGAGCTTGGAAGATCTCGTTGCCGGTGAGCAGGTTGTGATACTCTTCTAACTTCCGTGGGAGGGCGTTTGTGAACGCACGCACGTCCTCGAAGAACTCCTGTCGCGGTTCGGGGATGTCCCAGACGACCCCGCCGACACGGAAGTAGTTGAACATCATCCGCTGGCCGGTTAGGCTCTCCAGGAGCTCTTGGACGATCTCTCGGTCGCGGAAACCGTACATAAAAGTCGCGGTGAACTCGCCACTGACGTCCAAAGCGTACATCGCAGTAGCTAGCAGGTGCGAGAGAATACGCGACAGTTCGGCGCTCATCGTCCGGATGACTTGGGCGTACTCGGGGACGTCGATATCGGCCAGGTCCTCGATGACGCGAGCGTAGGCCCACTCGTTGAGCAGGCCCGCTCCACCCCAATCCCAGCGGTCGGGATAGGGCATGATCTGGTGGCGGTAGGTTCCCCGCTGGCACATCTGCTCTTCACACCGGTGGATGTAGCCGAGGTCCGGTTCGACGTCCGCCACCTGCTCGCCGTCGAGGACCGCCTCCACGTGGAGTACACCGTGGGTCGACGGGTGGTGGGGTCCGATGTTGAGAAACATCGTGTCCCCCTGCCGACTGTCGTCCCTGATAGGGTTGGCGTGCTCGCGCAGCGTTGCGACTTGAGGCTGGTTCTGGTCGTAGTCTGCCCGGAGCGGGTGGCCCTGCCACGTCTCCGGAAGCAGAATGCGCCGGAGGTCCGGATGTCCCTCGTATTCGATACCCACGAGGTCGTAGGCCTCCCGTTCGTGCCACTCGGCTGTCCGGTAGACGGGGGCAGCCGACTCGCTGACCGGATCGTCCTTGGTCGTCGGGACGACGACGGACAACTCGCGCGTCCGGTCGTCGTAGCTGGTGAGGTGATACACCGTCTCGAAGTGGGTGTCGTACTCTTGGGCGGTCACACACGAGCAGTGGTCGAGCCCCGCCTCGGAGCGAAGTGTCGAAAGGACCGTCCGGACTCGGTCGGCCCGGACCACGACTGCGGGAGCGTTTCTGTGTGACGTACGGCCGACGATGGCGTCGTCGGGGAGGGCCGTGACCACCCCGTTCACGAACCGGTTGGCGGTCGAGCGATTTTGCCGTTGCATCGTCCACGGAGTATCAGTTTTCGGTGTAGCTCAGTAGGCACGCTGCCTCACCCGTGATGGAATTTAAGTGACACGAGCCGTGGTTGTTTAACTCCGCGCGCTCTGGTTCTCGTATGCGATATCTCACGGTGGTAGTCAAACCAGACGATGGGAGGGCGTTCCATCCCCTCGGGAAGGAACTGACGGACGACCCGGCTATCGAACGGAGAGCGATCCATCACATCGAACTGCTCGACGACGATACTGTACTCCTATTTGCCGAGGCAAGCGGCAGTAAGGAACGCTACAAACAGATCATGGAGGAATCCCCGCACGTCGTCAGTTATCTCACCGCCGGAGATGACCGGTGGATGGCTGTGAGTCAATTCGACCCGACAGAGGCGGTTCGCCGGTCCCTCGAACTACAACGAGAATCGCTTCTGGTGATCGAGACTCCCATTCACTTCACGTCCGACGATAACCTCAAAGTCACGTACCTGGGGACCGAGGATACGTTCAGAAAACTGTACGAATACGCCGAGGACGTGGAGCATCTCACGTTCGATATCCTCAAGATGGGTGATTACGAAGCCGACGAATCCTCGTTCGACCGGATGATCACGTCGAGGCAAGAGGAAGTACTCGAAGCAGCAGTCGATCTGGGGTACTACAGCGAACCTCGCCAAGCGTCCCTCGAAGACATCGGCGAGGTCATCGGTATCTCTCCCGGAACGGTCGGTGAGCACCTTCGGAAAGCCGAAGAACGTGTGTTCACCGAACTCGTGCATTGACTCTCGCGTAGGGTCGCTGGCTCTGCCGACGGACGTGCAGATTCCCTACACACCGCGTCCGGGTCTCGTAGGTTAAAAAGGGCCACACGGGTGCGGCAGTTCGCGTATTCGTCTCAGTCTCCTCTTTCCGTACACGGATGTCTGTCACGAAATCACCCTCGGCTGGAGATACTGCGATAACTACTGATGCATCGTTGCTCACCGATCGCGATGTCGAATCCACCTATCGCGACGTCAACGGCGTACAGTTACACGTCGTCGCCGCCGGTGACCCCGACGCCCCACTGGTCGTTCTCCTGCACGGGCATCCTGACTTTTGGTACGGCTGGCGCGAGCAGATCCGTTCGCTCGTCGATGCCGGACTCCGTGTGGTCGTCCCCGACCAACGGGGCTGTAATCTGAGCGAAGCGCCCGACGGGATCGATGCCTATCGACAGTCGGAACTCGTAGCCGACGTGCGCGATCTGATCCACAGTGAGGGACGGGAATCGGCTCACGTCGTCGGACACGATTTCGGTGGGTTCGTCGCTTGGAAAGTCGCACTCCGTCACCCCTCTCTGGTCGATCGACTCGGGGTACTCAACGTTCCACATCCGACAGTGTACCGAGATACGTTGCGATCCAGTCCCCGACAGATCGCACGAAGCTGGTACGTCTGGTTCTATCAGGTACCGAGGCTCCCCGAATGGATGTTGGCTCGGAACGATATGGCCAACATGGTGGATTCTCTCGAAATAACGTCGAACCCCGGAACGTTCACCGAAGAGACGATTACCAAATACAAGGCGGCTTGGCGCCACACCGGAATCGCGCCGAGAATCGACTGGTATCGTGGGTTCCGTCGTTCGGAGAATCCACCGCGGGACACGGTTACCCAACCGACGCTGATCTGTTGGGGAGAAGACGACGTAGCACTGCTCCCCTCCACGGCCGGAAAAAGCGCCGACTACTGTGAAGACGGTCAGTTACGGATATTTCCGGACGCGTCGCACTGGGTACATCACGAGCGTGACGAAGTCACTGAAGCGCTACGTCGTCACCTCTCGTAATCGACGAGCGCGATTCAACCGACGTCAACCGGAGGTGAGAATTCGCCACGAAGCGACTCGAGAGCCGCGTGCATCGAGAGCGCCAGTCTCACCTCCCGAGAGCGTCTCGGCGGTTGGAACTGACCGTCTCGACGCGTATGGCTTGGACGCTATCGTACGTGACTTCGGGTCCGTAATCCGTGACTTAGATTCCGCAATTCCGTCACCCGTGGCAAGGACGTCGCCCGTACTAACAGTTCTCTCCGAAGCGTGAACTCACAATCTATCTTTGATACGTTGTAAACCGAGACGGGCCACGAGATGTGCTGGTCCCCGTTTCGGAAGGTCGAGGACAGTGCGGAGGTGGTTTGGTGGATTAGCTCCTCCGACATCCATCTCCCAGTCGCTATCCTCCATGAAGCGTTCGACGGCGCTTTCCGCGCCCTCGCATACTGTCCGGGTATCCATCGACCGAACCTCGTGGTCGTGCATAAGTAGCTCACCGTCGACGATCGTGGACTCGACGTCTCCGGCTGTCGCGGTGTTCGCGACTAACGCGGGGACGTTCGTCTTCGGGGCGAACTTGGGATCCGACAGATCCAGGACAACGAGGTCAGCGCGCTTGCCGGGTTCGATACTGCCGAGTTCGTCTTCAACGCCGAGCGCCCTCGCCCCCTCGATTGTGAGCATCCGAACCAGTTCCATCGACTCGAACTGGTTCGTCCCAAAAGAGAGGTTGGCCGCCAATCGGGTCTGTCTGGCCTCGCCTAGCAAGTCGCTGGAGTCGTGCCAGTAGTGGTCGTCGAGGCCGAGCCCCACGGTCGTACCCGCCTCTCGCAACGACGGCACTGGTGTCCAGTCGGTCTCTCCGTCCGGCTCCCAGTAGCAGAAGATAGACGGGCAGTGGACGACGGACGCGTCGTTCGCTGCCATCCGTTCTACGTCGTCCTCGTCGGCGACGCGAACGTGTGCGGCTACGAGCCGTTCGTTCAGTAGTCCGACCTCATCCAGTAGCGCGAGCGAATCGTCAGCGTCGTTCGCGCGGGCCATCGTATTGCTGGCGTCTAGCTCCAGTAGATGCGTGTGGACCGGAAGGTCGGGATACTCGGTCGCGAGACTGGCCGTGCGCTCCCAGACGTCCCGAGAACACGACCAGTCGTCGTGGGGACAAACCGTCGCCCGAATTCGTCCGTCGTAGGCGCCGTGATATTCCTCGATAAACGAACGGGCGCGCTCGAACTGTTCGTCTTCGGGGATGTCCCAAAACAGGTCGCTGATCCAGGGGCCGAAAAAGCCTCTCAACCCGGCTTCCCCGAAAGCGCTGGCTCCGCGACTCGGGAGAGCCTCCATCGCGTTGGTCGTCGTGATACCGCCCCGGATGAAGTTCAACGCCGCGAGGTCACAGCCTGCCTCGACGAGATACTCGTACTCGCCACGACCAAGCCGTTCACAGACGGCGGTCATCTCGGCGAACAGTTCGCCGGCGCTCATCTCGCTGAACGCGCCCGTGAGTGCCGTAAGTTCGAGGTGGGCGTGAGCGTTGACCAACCCCGGCATGACGAGCCGACCGCTTCCGTCGATGACAGTCTCGGCGACTGCGTCGGCGTCGCCCGGTTCGGATGGTCGAACCTCCCGAATCGTCCCCTCGTCGACGACGACAGTTCCGTTTCGATACAGGCGGTTTTTCTCGTCGACGGTCAACACCGTCGCGTCGTGAATCAGGATGTCTTGTGGCATACGAAACGCACCTGCGCTATTCGTCGAGTTTGATCTCGATCGGTTCGCCGGGTTTGAGGTTCGTGCTGGCGATCAAATCTGGGTTCGGGTCGGAGACGAGTCGAAACGCGTAGTTGTCGAGAATCGTCGCGAGGACAGTCTTCATCTCCATTCGCGCGAATCGCATCCCGATGCAGTGACGGGGTCCGCCGCCGAACGGGAAGTAGGCGTACTCCGGGTGGTCGCTGTCGGAAAATCGCTCGGGACGAAACGCTTCCGGGTCGTCCCACCACGCCGGGTCCCGGTGAACGACCCACTGCGGTACGACCAGAGTGGTCCCCTCAGGGACGGTATATCCCCGCAACTCCACGTTCCGCGTCGCTTCCCGAAAAAACATGTATACCGGCGGGTAGAGCCGCAACGCCTCGTCGATCGCTCGTTCTAATCGTTCGAGCTTAGGAAGATCCTCGGCAGTCACCGCTCCGTCACAGACGGCCTCGACTTCCGCCCGAAGCGCAGCCTGCTCGTCGGGATGCCGAGCGAGGCAGTGTATCGTATACGTAAGCCCGAGAGCCGTCGTCTCGTGCCCGGCGAAGAGGAACGTGACCATGTTGTCACGGAACTCTCGCCGAGTCAAGTCGCCCGCTTCGACGAACCCCACGAGAATCGATAGCAGGTCGTCGCCGCGGTTCTCGGGCGATTGCTGACGACGCTGTCGAGCCAGTTCGTCGACGAATGCCTGGAGTTCGTCGAGTTTTCGTCTGTACCGCCGATTCGTCGGCGTCGGGAGGCGGTCCGGAAGGAAAGACCAGAACCGACTCGTATCGAACCGGGCGAGGATCGCGTCCGACGCCTCCGAGACGACCGGGTTCTCGGCCACGTCGACACCGAACAGCGTCCGCCCGAGTGCGTCCATCGTCGTCTCGGTCATCCTGTCGTTGACGTCGACGACCATCCCGTCGCGCCACTCTTCGACCGTCTCTTCCGCAGTAGCACGCATCTCGGGGACGTACGCGTTCAACCGGTTCCGGTAGAACGCCGGTTGGACCTGCGTTCGTTGGTTCTGCCACTGAGTACCGCCGGTGACGAACAGCCCCTCACCCATCGCGTCAGCGAGGTTCCGCGTCAACACCTCGCCCTTCTCGAAGGCCTCGTGATCGTCGAGAAGCACCCGCTGGATCGCGTCTGGGTGGGCGACCATACACGCATCCGTCCCGAACACGTCGTAGCTAGCGACGCGACCGTAGTCGTCGCGCAGTTCTTCGAAAAATGCGAAGATGTCGCGGCTCAAATCGACGGTGTTGCCGACGACCGGCAGTCCGCGCGGACCTGGCGGGTAGCTCACTTCTGAACTCATACACGATGGTTTCGGATGCTGGGACTCCGGTGTTCTGTCGGACATGTCCGCCCATTTTTACCGTGCCCGGGTCACTGTCTCCGCCGCTCCGCGGAGGCATCACACCCGATGCACCGGTTCCTCGTCGAGCAGGGTGCTCGCCGTCGCACGGGAACGCGGATACTGCGTCAGTGCGGCAGTGGCGGCCACGTCGTAGCGACCGTCTCCTCGATGAGCCCAGTTTGGGCCCGGCGCAGTCGTTCGGAGACTGCCGACGGAGAGATGTCTAACTCTGCGGCGACATCTTCCAAGGACGCCTGCCGCGGGATGTCGAAGTGGCCCAGTTCGTAAGCGATTCGGAGCGCCTCGTGTTGACGGTCGGTGAGGCCGTCGCCCGGCGGTTCAGATTCTCCGTCTCGGGTGAGGCGGTGTAACCGGAAGTCTGCGTTCCGCTGCCAGAACGAGGAGAACTCGCGGAACACGTCCCGGTCAGCGAACCAACCCGTCTGTCGCCACCCGTCGGACACCACGGTGATCCGTTCGATGATGGCGTCGGCAGTGGCGAGGGCTTCGAGACCCTCGAGATCGTCGAGATGATGACCGAGTTGTTCCTCCAGACTGAGTGCCGGAACTACCTGATATCGACGCGTCTCTCCGGCGACCCCGACGAGCGTCCACTCCCCGACGTCGTACGCATCGGTGAGAGCGTCCTCAATTGCCGACCGAGTGCCGTCTTGTACGGTGACGAGAAACAGGGGACGCTTCCCGTGATTGAACTGCATGTCGAGCGTCAGCGTCGCTTCGCGGACGTCTGCCGCCACGCCGGCGAGCGGTAACGCCGCACAGCCGATATCGAATTCGGCGACGAGTCCCATATGTCGTTGTTTCTACCCATCGTATTGGTGGTGTCGAAGCGGTCTGTCTATCCGAAACGACTCGTCGAGAACTGGTCTGCGCTGTCGCTCCCGACTCGTCGCCGCCGACTTCGTTCGGCCTGCCCGGAGCGGGTGAGGTTCGGGTCCTCCTCCCGGCACGTATAAACGGCCTAACGACTGAGAGAACGGCTTAGCCCCGTCTCCCTCGAACGTCGAGTCGCATGAGGACGACACAGTCCGCAACTGGCGATGAGATAGCCTACGAACGACGCGGCGACGGCCAGCCGCTGATCTTTCTCCACGGGGGGATGGCCCCCCGTCAGTACTGGAATCCAGTCTTGCCGCATTTCGAACAGTACGCCGCCGTACTCCCGCAGCGACCTGGGTTCGGTACGTGTCTCGACGACCCAGAGGAGACGAGCCCCGATGAAGTACTGAACCGCGAGACTCGGTACGTTCGCACGCTCGTGGACGCCGTGGACGGCGAGCCGATCCTCTTCGGTCACTCCTACGGTGCGCTGACGGCGGTCGAGTCCGCAACGGACGCGGCGGTCGAAGCGGTCCTGGCCTACGAACCGGCGGTGCTCCCCGACGAGTTCCGCGTAGAGGCCGATCTCGCCGACCGAATGGCGACGCTCATCGAGGACGGCGAACGGCAGGAAGCGGTGAAACGCTACATCGAGCAGGTCCTCCACCCCGACGGAATCGATGATCTCGATTCGTGGCTGGCGGAGTGGCCGGTCTGGCCCGACTGCGTGGAACTCGCCGAAGAAGTCGTTCGGATGAATCGCGCTGTCGAACAGTACCGGCTCCCGGACGCGCTGGACGTCGCGGCGCCCGTACTCGTGATGACCGGAACCGATGGGCCGACATTCCTCCGCGAGAGCGCTCGCGGCGTTCACCAAGCGCTCCCTCACAGCCGACTCGTCGAATTCGACGGCGTCGGTCACAGCGGGCCGGGCGAAGCCCCGGAGCGAATCGCAGCCGAAGTCGAGGCGTTCCTTCGCGAATAGTCAGTACCGGCCAGCGACAGCGATTCGCCGTCTCAGACGTTATTTTTCGGGCGCTATTCCGCCAGCGTTTCTCGTCAGCAGATACAGTACGAACGAAGAGAGCCAGTGGGCGCCCGCGTAGTCGTCGGTAAATGCCAACTCTATACTGTGGTCGACGTGTCGCTGTGCACTTTGCCTGAGTGGCTCGGCGAAAGTACGTTCGTCGAGTGCGCCGGCGATACCGGCCATCGACCACGCCTTCGAGAGGTTCAGTCCGACGAGATGCAGTTCGAGGCCCTCGTCACCGTCCGTTTCGACCTCCACGGGTTGCAGGACGGAGTTGTGGGGTGGATTGGCGATCTCGGGAACGAACGCTTCGAACCACTGCTTGAACTCGTCTCGTTCGAGTACGCGCCGCATCAAATCTGCCTCGGCGAGTGCCGGCGAGAGGAAATCCCACCCGAGCGGTTCGTACTCGACGGGATACTCCTCGTCGTCCAGAAAAAACCGGCGGGAAGTCTCGACGATGGCCGTCTCGAGTGAGCCGTCTGCAACGACTCGAGCATAATCGAGGCCAGACGAGAGCGCGAACGCAGAATTGGTGTGTGTCCCGACCCGAAACGGACGATCCTGCGTGAGAAACTCACGTTCGAAGAGCTCGACGATCTGTCGTTCGAGGGGTTCGAACATCTCTCGCCACGTCGCTGCACGGTCCGCGTCCCAGAGATGTAACTCGGAAGCGAAGCGCAAGAACCACCCCCAGCCGTACGGTTTCTCGAAGGACTCGTTCTCGGCGAGATACGACGATTCCTGTTCGATCCTCTCGCGCGCAAACCGCTCTTCGAGAGTCGAGACGATGTCCGACTCTGCGGGGTGGTCGTCGAAGAGACGGAGTTGCCGTACGAGACACCAGTGGTTGTGTACAGCAGAGTGCCAGTCGAAACTCCCGTAGAATACGGGGTGTTCTTCGCTCGGTCGAATCACGTCGTCTGGGCCTTCGACCGACCGGGCGAAGTGAGGATACTCCGTGCCGACTGAGTCGAGTGGGTACTCGGACAGGGCGACGAGCAGTTCGGAGTCTATCCAGTCGGCGCGTCCCGACAGCATCGTCTGAACGTCGTTGTTCCGAAGGGCGTTCATGTGATGTGTGTCTTTGTCACAATTGGTAGATTTGTTGTTCGTCGGTTCGACCTACAGCGAGAGGAATCCGACTGTGGCGAGTTGCCAACTAAACCCGAGTCCGAGAACCGATAGCACGGTTTGGTGGAGTCGGACTCGCAGTGACCAGTAACTGTGCCACCACGCGAGTGCTGTCCCGCACGTCGTTGCAGCAGTGAGAACCGCGATGACGGTCGGCAGTGCGAGTGCGACCTGCATCGGAAGCGGTCGCGTGACGAGCGTGAGATCGCCACCGGTCTCCAAGACGAAGATAAAGAGCCCGACGAACCCGACCGAGAGACCGCTCAGGACGACGCCTGCCGCGCGAGCGAGCCAGGAAGGACTGGTCGATCGGCGTTCGATGCCGTGACTGTACCCGTTCCGGCGTGCGTGCTCCTCTTCGGTTCGTTGCTGAGAGGGGTGTCGGTCTGTCATTCGGTGTTCTCCGTCTCTGAGTTATCCTCGGTGCGACACTGTTTCCACTGCTGCCAAGCGCTGTATCCGCCCCATCCCGCGAGCGAGAGGCCGAATCCGGATACTGCAGTCCCGAGAACACCCCCGGCGACGAGTTGGCGTTCGTGGAACGGAACCGGCTGGTAGACGCCGGTGGGTTCGCTGTTCACGTTCAGCACGTTCACTTCACCGTCTGTGACCTCGAAGGCGAGGACGTCGTGACCGCCGACCGCCTCGAACACGTACGGTTCGGTCTCGACCCACCGTCGGGCGTCTCCGTCGAGGGTCGTCGTGCGCAGGCCGCCGTTGGCTGCGGGCTCGACGGTCAAGCGTTCGATCAGATCGACGACCTGAAGCGGCCCGCTCTGCGGGAGATACGAGAGGCTGTACTCACCGGCAACGGTTTCAGCGCGCTCTCGACCGCCCGGTCTCGAAGTCGGCGTCGGCGTGGTCGGTGCGTGCTGGAGACCGTACTCGGCGACGATCTCATCGACGACCGCTTTCGGACCTTCGCTCGGGTTGCTATTGTAGGCGACGAACACCCCGACATCGTGGTCCGGGGCGAGCAACAGGTAGCTTCTGAAGTTGACCGTCGCGCCCGAGTGGCCGATAAGGTCGGCGTCGGGATTCCCGTACTCGTGGAACCCGTACCGCCAATTCGTGACCGCCGGGTGACGGACGTGGTGGCGGCTGTGCATCTTCTTTGCCGTCCCCGCGTCGAGAATCCGCGTGTCGCCGACCGCGCCGTCGCCGAGATGTGCGCTCATGAACGCCGCCATGTCCGTCGCAGTCGCGCTCAGCGAGCCCGCGGGACGCATATTGATGTACACGTCATCAGCGACCCGAAGTGACTCGCCCTCCCGGACGTGCGGCGCGGCGAGGCCGCCGGGATGGCCGGCCGGGACGGGCTGAGCGAACGTGCCGTGAGTCATCCCGAGAGGATCGAAGATTTCCGATTGGACGTACTCCTCGAACGTCGTATCGTGGGCCTCGGCGACGACGTGACCGGCGAGTCCCGCGCCGTAATTCGAGTACCCGACGAGTTCGCCGGGCTGACGGACGCGCGAGCGCTGCTGGTCGATGAGTACCGTCTCCAACGAGTCGACAGCGGCAGGGTCGTCGACGATATCGGGGTCGAGCTTGGATTCGAACCCGGCGGTGTGAGTGCCGAGATGCCGAAGCGTCACGGGAGCGTCGTACGCGGACGGAATCGTGACACCGGAGTCGCCGAGATACGAGTTGACGTCGGTGTCGAGATCGAGTACGCCCCGTGCGACGCCCTGCATGACTGCGGTGTAGGTCACCAGCTTGCCGACTGACCCGACTCTGAACACGGTCTCGTCGGCTCGGACTGGGACGTCGGCATCGACGTCAGCAGTACCGTATCCTTTGGTGAGGATGGGTGCGTCTCCCGAGACGATGGCGACGGTGGCTCCGGGCGTCGTCGTCTCGATCCGCTCGGCCACCACATCGTCGACGAACGCTTCGAGTTCGTCCAGGTCCGCGAACGGGCGTTCGACTGGCGGTGAGTCCGTGCCCTGAGAGCCTGTCGCGGTGCTCGTTCGACCGGTTGCGGTCCCGACGGTGCCGAGCCCGAGGCTACCGAGACAGGCGAGGAACGACCGTCTCGTGGTTCGATCCGCGCTCTCGTCTCTCGTGGAGCGTCCTGGTCGTGTCATCAGTTGGGTGCTGCTGTGCGCGTCCATTGGACGGTCACCTCGGGGTGGCGTCGATGGTGGTGACGAGACCGAAGAACGCGGTCGATGCGTCCTCCACCGCGAGTCCGGCCCGTTCGACGGTCGTCAGCGGATCGTGGTTCAACCGGCAGCCGTTCCTCTCGTAGTGGGACGCGGCGCGCCGGTCCTGAAGCCAGGCGAGTGGAGCGACGTCGCTGCGCCTGTGTTCGAGCAGTAGGATCTCGCCGTCGGGGGTGCAGACCCGCTCCATCTCGTGGAGCGCGGCAGTCGGGTCGGGAAACGTGCACGTGGAGAACGACGAGACGACGGCGTCGAAACTGTCGTCGGGGAAGTCCAGCGCTTGAGCGTCCATCCGATGGACGGTCCCGTCCAGTTCGAGCCTGTTCAGCTCACTTCGGGCGTGGGCGAGCATCTCGTCGCTGACGTCGATGCCGACGACTTCGCTCGACGGGGGGAGGTAGCGGAAGTTCCGTCCGGTGCCGCAGGCGACGTCGAGCACTCGTCCGTTCGCGCACCCGAACTGGCGGCGACGGTACCGACCGGCGAAGAGCCGGTCCAGTTGTCGCCACCGTGCGAGTTCGTCGGCGACGTCTGCGTACGCGTCTGCGATCTCGTCGGTCGATTTCGAGCGCCTTCGTGCTGACTGCTGTTGGTTGGGGTTCTCATTCTGTGTTCGATGCTGCTGGTCTGTCGGGTCGTGGGGTTTGCTCGGTTGCACGGGTTGTCCTCCGTTGACCGCGATTGTGGGTCGGACCAGCGGCACCGATAAATTTATCGGATATTTGATAATTTATCGGATCTGTTTCAAAACCCGAGTTGAGTAGAAAACAGCGGTAATCCGCCTCCCGACACCGATACACGGAGAACTCTTCGGCCAGCGCCACTATCTGCTCAACGCCGTTTTAGTAACTAGTCTGTCAAGAACGCCGGAACTCGCCGCTCTCGCCTCGCACGCGCTCCGTCTCCGCCACCGTCGCAGTCGAATCCAGATAGAGTCGAACTGCATCGTCCCCGTGACGCAACACGACCACGTATTCGTCGGGGTCGGACGCCGTCTGTTCGGACGTCCAACGGCCCTCGTAGAGGCATTCGTGGAACTCCCAGACGCCCCGCGCCGTCACGTCGACGCCACGGTCCCAATGGAACGCGATCGACGCCGGGTGGTAGACGACGCTGTAGGTCAACGGACTGTTGTACTCCCGAAGACACTCCTCACAGGAGCTCGTCACCACGAACGGATCAGCGTCGGGCAACGGGCTTCCGGGTAGCGCAACCACGTCGGCAGACAGACGCGCCCCGCACTCCGGACACATCCCCCGCCGGATCTGTCTGGCGTCCTCCGCACCGCGTAACTTGACGCTCCGCACGAGTGACTCGCCGTCCCGCGTCCTGATCTGTGCGGGTGTGACCGACTGTCCCGTAACCTGTCTCTCACAAGCCGTACAGTCGATCCGGAGAAACTGATGCGAGAGCGCCGCTTCCAGCGCTTCCTCGCCGCAGAAGACGCACACTCCATCGACCGGTTCGGGCCCGAACGACTCCGGTTGCTCGTAGTTTCCCGACAAGATGAACCGAACGATGCGCTCGCCGGCGTGCGAAAGCGAGTACCCAGCGTCGCTTTTTCGGAGGTAGGTCCCCGTGAGTTCCCCGAGGTGGTATGACAGCTTCGACGTGTTCTCCACGTCGACGTAGTCGTAGATCTCCGAGAACGCGAGTTCAGCAGCCCCTGATCCGATCTGTTCGAGTTCGTACTGCGAGACAGCAACAGCACGCAGAACATCGACCCGCGTGTCGTCAGCCAGAAGGCGAAATATATCCGTAGCCGAACGGTTCTCGGTCATCGTCTTTCGTATCTATTCCCAGTTCAGCCGCGCTATTGAAACCTCTAGTCGTCGTTCCTCCGAGCGAGAGCGGACCCGTTCGAGCGGATGAGCCGAGGTCGAGTAGCTTTCGCGCCAGAACTCCGGGCTTGGGGCCAACGAGATTAAGTCTCGCGAGTTCGTGGTTGTGGATACGATGAGCAAGACTGGATACGAGCCGTCGGAAATCGCACGGCGAGTGCAGGACGGCGAGGAAGCGCCCTTCATCCTCGACGTTCGGGACAGAGAGGACGTCGAAAAGTGGGAGATACCCGGCAGTACCAACCTCCCGATATACGACGAACTGCTGGAACACGACTTCTCCACGCTCGAGGACAACCTCGACAACCTCCCGAAGGACCGCGAAATCGCCGTCGTCTGCGCCGCCGGAATCACGTCCGCACGCGCCGCCGAGTTCCTCCGTGAACGCGGATACGACGCCGAATCCATCGACGACGGAATGAACGGTTGGGGACGCGCCCATCGCCGATACGATATCGGCGCGACCGACGGCGTCGTCCAGATCGTTCGCCCCGGAACGGGTTGCGTCTCCCATCTCGTCTACGACGACGGTGAAGCCGTCGTCGTCGATCCCTCCCAGTACATAGAGGAGTACCTGGACGCGGCCGACGAACGCGATCTCGACATCGTCGGCGTCGCGGACACCCACGCTCACGCGGACCACGTCTCCGGCGCCCGCCGGCTTGCAGGCGAACTCGACGTTCCCTACTACCTCCACCGCGAGGACACGGGGGGACTCGACGGCGTGAGCGAGATAGCCGACGGCGACGCCGTTGAGGTCGGCGACCGCGAACTGGGCGTACGCCACACGCCCGGCCACACGCCCGGCAGCGTCTCCTTCGAGTACGGAGACGCCCTCCTCTCGGGGGATACGCTTTTCCTCCGGAGTGTCGGACGCCCCGATTTAGAGGACAGTTCCGAGGAGGCGGTCCGCGAGGCCGCGAAGCGACTGTTCGAGAGCCTCGACGCTCTGACCGGCCGTGACGACGAGACGGTCGTACTGCCCGGGCACTTCGACGGCGAGGAGGTCCGACCGGTCGCGACGGAACTCGGTGAACTCCGCTCGGAGGCGACGAACGAACTCCTCAGTTACGTCGAGGACGGCGACGAGGCGGCGTTCGTCGAGACAATCGTCGAAAGTCTCGCAGACGAACCCGCAAACTACAACGAGATCAAACAGATAAACTGGGGCAAAGAACAGCCCGGAAGCGACGTGGAATCGCTCGAACTCGGGCCGAACAACTGCGCGGCTAACTAGCGGCCGAGGCTGTCCTCTCCGAGAGCGCGCGGGGAAGACTCGGAGTCCCGCACGGAGTGCAGAGACAGAGCTAGCTTTCGGCGGCCGAAGCCGCGGTTTCGGACCGGTCGTACTTGTCCTCGAACTCGTGGATGAGTTGGCCCATCTTCGCGTACCAGTCGTTGAGCATCCGTTGCATGTCGTCGGCGATATTCGCGGGGTCGGTCGGCGAGTAGACGTGGTAGTAGCCGCCCTGTTCGTAGTTGATCTGGTCTTTCTCTATGAAGCCCGTCTGGAGCAACCGCTGGACCGCGCGGTAGGCGGTCGACCGCTCTCGATCGACCGCGTCGGCGATTTCGTCGACGGTCAGCGATTCGTCGGCCTTGACGAGCGTCTGGAAACAGTCTCTGTCGAGTTCTTTGAGCCCGTGGAAACACTCCAGTAGTCCCTCGCACTCCATGTCTCGACGGAGCTGTTCGGACATCGAATCCGGCATTGTTATCGGCGTTACGTACGCACCGAGCCGTTAAAAGAGCTTTGCACAGACTCCACAATTTTGTCGGCGGGGCCGGACCGAGTCAGGGTGACGGAAACGGTCGAACGGCGTGCACCTAACTCTGAGTTTCGATCGACTGAGACGCCTTCGACCACGGTCGAGCCGAAATCTGGGACGACGCGGATCAGTCCGCAGCGGAAGACTGCTGGCGCTGAGTCACACGGAGCGAGGAGATTGCCGTGTAGAGAATCGCCAGGGCGACGACGACTGCCGCGCCGACGACGAGCACCAGTCCGGTCATCTCGAGGATCGGACTACCGATGTAAGAGCCGATCTCTCCGACGCCGACCGCGATAGCGCCGACCAGTAGCATCCCGCCGAAGTATATCTTGATGCCGTCGGCGTCGACGACGGCAGTCGCCGCAGATCCGATACGAGCACCGAGTGCGCTCCCGAACAGTAACGGGACGACGATGCCGAGGTCGACGCCACCGCCCTGTCCGTAGAGGTAGCTTCCGAGACCCCCGGAGAAGACGATCTCGAAGAGGTCCGTCCCGACGGCGACGGGTACCGGAACCCCAATAGCGTAGATCATCGCGGGCATTCGGATGAAACCGCCACCGACACCGAGAAAGCCCGATAGGAGGCCGGTCGCGAAGGCAACAGCCGTGATGACCCACGCGGAGACGCGGACGTCACCACGGAGCGTCACCATCGGTGGAATCCGAACCGTCTGTTGAATGGTTTTCGCGATGTCGGGGATATCGTACTCGCCGAGGTCTTTGTCTGCCGCCTCGTGGTCGATGCCGCCGCCACCGCCGCCTTTCAAGGCGTCGCGGGTGACCATCGCCCCGACGCCGCCGAGCAAGACGACGTAGGCGACGCTGATGATGCCACCAGCGAGTCCCAGCGACTCGAGATAGTAGACGCTGGCGCGTCCGGCCTCGATACCGATTGTCGTACCGGTGATCATGATCACGCCGAGTTTGTAGTCCACTTGACCGAGGTCGTGGTGTTTCAGCGTCGCGATGACAGCGGTCCCGAAGACGAACGCCATCCCGCTACCGACCGCAACGGGCGCCGGGTAATCCAACATCAACAGAGCGGGGGTGACGAGGAACGATCCACCCATGCCGAAGAACCCGAACAGGACCCCGACGACGAGTCCGAACCCGACGAACAGAGCCAGCATTTCGGGAGTCGTGCCCAAGACTCCGAGCCCGTCGAGTAGGCTATCGAGCATGCTCTTCCCCTCCGAGTAAGATCTTCATGAGATAGGGTCCCAAGAGCCGTTCGAGACCGCCGTAGCCCACGTACAGTACGATCGCTTCCAGTAGGATCGTCCCGATGAGCAAGGCCGTCTCAGGGTCCCACGCGGGTATCTCTAGTCCTGCCATCGACTTTTCCTCCGACGTTCGCGATCGATAATTCGCTGTTGCCACATTTCTGTTCAATATACCCTACCCGGCTCGTGCGTTTAACAGTTTTGGGATCACTGTACAATACTATATTCGAGTAACCTCCGTTAAACTACTGGTAACTTATGGAGAACTGATGGCGCTCCGTCGGCTTCCGAAATCGGTCGGTGCAGGTCCCGACCGTCTACCGCACGCGCGGTGACCCGTCGATAGAATTCGTCGCCCATCGCGCCAAGGATACGGAACGTCGTTCGCGTCGGGTGCTTTCGGACCGTTCGCACGAAAGTTACGACTAGGAACGCTGACTCTCTGAGTCGGTCGTATCGACACTCGTCCCCGACTGACGTTTTCCCGCTCGCTTCGCTCGCGGGAATCCCATCGGGTCGACCTCCGATCGGTTACAGGAGGACGGCCCCGGCGGCGTACGCGAGTCCGAACGAGAGAGCGAACGACCCCACCCACGCGCCCACCGTCAGGAGAATCTTTCGCGCGTCCACCGCCTCGCGGCCGCCGACTGCGGCACCGCTCCCGATGATGGCGCTGACGACGATTTCGTTGAACGAGACCGGGACGCCCAGCAACACCGCCAACTGCGCGATCAGGAACGACGGCACGAGTGCGGAGATGGAGCGCCGCGGACCCAGCGACGAGTAGTCCTGCGCCAGCGACTTGATCATCCGGGGCGCACCTGTCCAAGAACCGACGAGCATTCCCAGACCGCCGCCGACGAGCACAGCGAACGTCGAGACCGTCCCCACCTCGCCGAGCAAAGGTAGCAACGGCCCCACGGCGAGTCCGACCTGACTCCCGCCCGCGGAGAACGCGACCAGCGACCCGAGTGCGAGCAGCACGCGCCGCAGGCCACCGCTTCGGTCGCGACCGACATCCCACCAGACGGCGACCGCGACGACCAGCGCCGCGAGGCCGGTAATAACCACCGCCGACGCGAACCCGTCCACTCCCAGCGCTCGCTGTCCGAGACCGCGGACGGTCCCCGATGTGCTCCCTTCACCGAGGAAGCTAAACTGTACGTTCGCGAGAACGGCACCCACGAGACCGGCCAAAGCGGGAATACTGTACCGTTCGGGAACGTCGGGACGCGGGAGAAGGCTCGCGATGGCGAACGCGATACCGCCGCCGACGAACGGCGTCAGTATCCAGACGGCGGCGATCTGCTGGTACTTCGACCAGACCGGCGTCCCGCCGAGCGCGATTCCGACGCCGATGACCGCACCCGTCACGGTGAACGCGGTTGCTATCGGATAGCCGGTCGTGATGCCGACCGCCATCAGTCCCGCGCCCAACACGAGCACGAGGATAACGCCCGCGACAGGCAGACTGATGCCGCCGACGAGGCCACTTCCGACGGCTTCCGAGACGTTGCCGCCTTGAGTGACTGCGCCGGCGAAGCCGAAGACACCGACCAGGAGGGCGGCCCGCATCGTCGCGATGGCGTTCGCGCCGACGGCCGGCGCAAACGGGGTTGCGCCGCTCGACCCGGCGCCGATGACCCACGCCATGAACAGGCTTGCGAGTGCTGCACCGACGAAGAGGGCGATGAGAGCGGGGTCCATAAAACGGAGAGTTAGTCTGCGCCGGTCGCAGCGGTTTCACGTGTCTGGCTCCGACTCCGCCAGTAACCCTGGAGGTACGCGCC
The DNA here is from genome assembly GCF_900113245.1 of Halopelagius inordinatus. NCBI lineage: Archaea > Methanobacteriati > Methanobacteriota > Halobacteria > Halobacteriales > Haloferacaceae > Halopelagius > Halopelagius inordinatus. Next base: position 2,998 of record NZ_FOOQ01000011.1, on the reverse strand, counting down.
GAGGAACATCCCGGCGAGCGCCCAGAGGATGGTGACGTTGCCGACGCCGAGGCTCGCGTACGCGGCGCCCGGGCAGATACCGGACAGTCCCCAGCCGACGCCGAAGATGGCGCCGCCGACGAGGACGTTCCGGTCGAACGGCTTCAGACGACGCTCGTAGCGGTCGCCCGTGAGGGGTGCTGCGTCTCGAATCCGGGGCAGCAGCGCGAACGCGATGCCCGAGACGATTGCGGCACCGAACATGACGAACGGGAGTCCGAGGTCGTCGAACGTGAGGAAGTTCAACACGACCTCCGGCCGCGCCATGTGACTGAATCCGAGCCCGAATCCGAAGATCAAGCCGCCGACGAAGATCAGCGGCTTGAACAGCGGATGGCGGTCCGCCATTACGGGCTCACCCCGAGTGCGGCGACGACCTGCGCGGTGCCGATCGCCACGGTCAGGAACGTCAGCACGCCGACGAGCGACGTCTTCGACGCCGATCCGACGCCGCAGACGCCGTGGCCGGACGTACAGCCTTTCCCGATGCGGGTCCCGATGCCGACCAGGATGCCGCCCAGGAACAACCGCCACGGTTGGACGTCCGTCGTCCAGAGCGTCAGACCGGCGACTTCGTAGAGTTGTCCGGTCGTTCCGGGCTCGTACAGCGAACTCGTGACCAGGCCGGACTGGAACGTCGCAGCGAACGCGAGTCCGCCCAGGACGATTCCGGCCGTGAACACGAGTCGCCAGTCGCGGGAGGCGACGTACCGTTGGAACCGCGACTGGTCGGAGACGTACGACAGCGTCGATTCGAGGAACGTGCTCGCTCCGGCGGGGATGCCGGTCCCGACGTAGATGACGACGGTTCCGAGGCCGACGAGTAGCCCCCCGACGGCGTAGCGACTGATCCCGTTGGGGAACAGATCGGCGGCCGCTTGGAGCAGTACGGGGTCAGTGATCATCGGCGTCGTTAGTCACCCGCGAGGGAGTCTTGGCTGGCCGCGCAGTTGTTCGGTCCGAGTTCGAGCGTGAACGCCTCGTCGTCGTCGACGGCGTTCTGACCGAGGTTCGTCGCGATGATGTCCTCGTAGTTGGCGGGCCGCGGCGGCATGTCCGAGAGGACGAGGTCGACGAACTCGTCTTCGTCCACGGTGAGTGCGTCCATCTCTTCGACGAGCTGGCCGATAGGCGCCGTGTACGTGCCGTCGTCGGCTGGTTCGGCGGCGTCGCTGAAGTGCGCGCCCCCGATCAGCGTGTCGTCGGGGAGCGTCAGCACGCGTTCCTGCAGAGACTCGTAGAGCATGCGCGCGGCATCGGGAGCGCCCTCGTCGCCTCCTTCGAGGTCGGGACGGGCGACGCTCTCGACGAAGAGCCCGTCGCCGGTCGCGAGCAGGCTGTCGTCGACGAGGTAGGACGTCATCCCGGTCGTGTGACCGGGCGTGTAGACTGCCTCGATGGTTGCGTTGCCGACGTCGAAGCTGTCGCCGTCTTCCGCGGTCGTCAGGTCGTCGGCGTACGTGACACCCCGCTCGACGGCCGCCTCGGGGACGACGCCCTCGACACCTTCCGCGTCGAGGTCGCGCACGCCCGAGATGTGGTCGGCGTGGACGTGGGTATCCAGCGCGTACTGCAGGTCGACGCCGAGGTCCTCTGCGTCGTCCAAGTAGCGCTCGGTGAACGCGCGCAGCGGGTCGATGATAGCGGCTTCGCCGTCGTCGTAGAGGAGATAGCCCAGGCAACCCGAGGAGGGACGCTGGTACTGGAGGAGGGTGCCCGCGCCATCGTAGCGTTCGACCTCGACGGCCTCGTAGATACTCGCCCAGCCGTTCATCCCGTCTTCGAGGTGGTCGACGTCGTAGCCGCGCTCTGCGAGCGTGCCCGCGACGTACTCGCTGGCGCCGCCTTTCGCACAGAGGACAGTCACCTCGCGGTCGTCCGGAATTTGGTCGAGAACGTCGTCTCCGATGTCGTCTTCGAGGAACTCGAAGTACGGGACGTTGATCGTCGTCACGTTCTCACCGTCGATACGCCACTCCTCGTAGTCGGACTGCATGCGCGCGTCGAGGAGCGTGACGTCCTCGCCGGCGTCGATACGGTCTTTGAGCGATTCCGGTTCGACGGATTCCACGTCGATGTCCGGAGTTGGGAAGTCGTCGGCGTTCATGTTGTGCAGTCGTCTCTACCGGTTGGGCGCATAAAAGCATTTGCATAGTAGTTCCCTCATCGAGCAATACTGCAATCCCCTACTGACTCCGATATCCCTTCACACGCCCCAGATGAGCCGACATATCCATCGTACTCCAGAAACCCAAGGTGCAGTTGTTGGTGGCGGTTACAATAATCGACAATCTTTTACTTCGGCAGGGGGTATTGTGCGTTAGCTCCAATACAGAGAGACGGAGCGAACAAACCATGAGTGCTGAATTCGACATCACGGAGACGCTCGACGTGAAAGGTGCATCGTGTCCCATGCCAGTGGTAAAGACGAAGTCCGCCATCGACGCTCTCGACGAGGGTGACGTTCTCGAAGTGCTCGCGACTGATTCGGGAAGCATGAGCGACATCGACGGGTGGGCGGCCGGAACTGAAGGCGTCGAACTCGTCGAACAGGAGGAGGGCGACGGCGTGTACAGACACTACGTCCGCAAGACGGAGTGACGATGAGCGCGGACACATCTGACGCGTCGTCCGACGGCGCGCCTTCACGCGCGGAGTTGGCCGCACGTGTCGCCGAACTCGAAGAGCGGGTCGCCGAGGCCACGGCCGAGGACGAGACGAAGAAGATGAGCATCATCGCGACGAAGGGGACGCTCGACATGGCGTATCCGCCGCTCATCCTCGCCAGCACCGCCGCCGCGTTCGGCTACGAGGTGACCGTCTTCCACACGTTCTGGGGACTCGACATCCTCCACGAGGAGCGTTCGAAGAACCTCAAGCTCAGTTCCGTCGGAAACCCGAACATGCCCGTCCCGAACATCGTCGGCGCGCTCCCCGGCATGGACCGCATGACCACGAC
>NZ_FOOQ01000010.1 GCF_900113245.1 Halopelagius inordinatus | reverse complement strand
TCGTGGATACCTTAGTCAGCACTTTCTCCGATTTCCCTCATCCCCTCGCAGGTCGGGTACCGGATGACCGCTACAGACGGAGTCTCCCCCGCATGTTTGAGCTCCGCGTGGCCCCACATAGTGACGCATGCGTATATGTGTTGAAGTGGGCTGAGTTTTTTGTGGTGTCTTCGCTTAGCGGTCGTCTTTGTCAGCACTTTCTCCGACTTCCCCTCCCCACTGGATCTCTTGCCGACGGCCAGAGGATCAAGGCGAGAAGGAACGCGGCAAGCGGAGTCTCCCCCGCATTTTTGGGCAAGCCGCGTTCCCCCTCGCAGTGACGTTTAGCCGTGTGCAAGTTGATGGGGTGGGGTTGTCGTGAGTATTTCAGCCAGCACTATCATCCGACTTCCCTCATCCCCGCGAGGGTCAGGGGCCGGTGCGTGCATCGTCAGGCCATTCTCACCCACTATTGGGGAGTACGCGGTTGATCGCTACAGGCGGAGTCTCCCCCGCATGTTTGAGCGAACCGCGTTCCCCCTCGCACTTCCGTTCTCAGGGTGCGAGTTTTTGTGGGGTAGAGACCTTGTGGCTGCGTGCTTACCCTACGTTATGAGTCTATGCAGCATAAAACCCTATGATTCGGACTCGGCCTTAACTAACACACCGGAGAAGGTCCGGTCTTAACCAACTGCCCTCCCCCGTGTGTGTGGTTACGGCGTCGTCGCCGGGCGACTAGGGTAGGTTACCGCCGCGACCGACTCGCCGGCGCTCGCGACGGTCAGTCTTAACCAACAGAATAGGGACGAGGGGCCAGTCGTTGGTTAAACCTAGTCCTACTCTAAGGGATCGTTGAGGAGGTCGTCCTCAACGAGTATTATTGGGGTATCGGGGTCAGTGAGACGGTCGCCGCATCGACGCCGAGGAGGTATTCGACCGTGTCTGACGGAGACCGTACCTATTTAATGGAGTCCTCCGAACGAATGCGATATGCAGAGCTAGAAGGAGTAGGCCGCCGGGGACATCCCCGGAACGTTTGCACGCCCCGGGGACGCTCGCCCCTCCGCAGGAATCACTTGGTACCTGTTTCTGCGGCGGCGAGTGTCTTAATGTTTACCCCTCTCGCTAGCCGTGCGTCTACGCGGCGCGAGACTGTGGTTCTCCCGGTGGACAGCACAGCGAGTCAACCAGCCACGAACACGAATACCCATGTCCACCACCAGTAATCCGCCTGCCGACGATCAGCCCGTCAATCAACACGACGACGTCTCCCTCGAGGCACTCGTCAACGAGGTCCAGAAACTCAGAGAGGAGGTGAAGGAACTGCGAGCCGATAAACAGGACCTCCAAGACCGCGTCGCGCGTCTCGAAGCAGAGGACCGGAAGGCGGTTCATCGCGCCGAGAACGCCGAGGACGCCGCCCAGACGGCGGTCGGCATGGCGAAAGACGCGAAGGACGTCGTCGAGGACGTCCAAGAAGAGACCGAGCAGCGAGGGAAGGTCTACAAGGAACTCGTCGGGAAGGTCAACACGTTCGAGGGGCGTCTCAACGAGTTCCACGGGGAACTCGAACTCTCGGAGTACGACTCGACGTCGACGAAAGACCGCGTCAAGCGCGTCCTCATCGACCACCTCGGCTACAAGGCGTACCAGTCCCGCCAGCGGAGTCGGAAGAAGAACGCGCCGGCTGTCGCTGGCATCGCGTACGGAGCGGTGCACGAGGTCGCTGGCGCCAACCACATCGACATCTCTCGGGAGTACGGCTACACCATCGCCCGAGAACTCGTCGAGGAGAAGGACTTCGTCCGCATGAAAAGCGGCGGTGAGCGGAACACGGGGAAGGCAAAGAAGCTCAAGCTCCGGTACGACGACCTCCCGCCCGCACTCCAGGACCGTGCTCGTGACCTCTACCGGGAGAATAACTCGGGGGGTGACTAACACGAACAGTCTGTAACACGGTTACAACAGCACGCGGGCGGGACGGGGGAACAGACGCCCTCGACGTGGCTTGGACTACCACGTCGCCTACACGGCCACCCTAGAAAAGTGGCCGTTGTAGGTAGTTAGTGGTGGTCGACTACCGTAGGGTCCGCTTCGTTTTCCGCTTCTTTTCCGCGAAAACGTCGAGATTCGTGCGGCTGAGACACCTCTGCCGTTGTTGTAAGTCTGTTACAGCATTCGAGGATAAGAGGACGAGAGCGAGAGGCTGTCCTCCTGTGGAAAATGACGTTTTAGCGTCTATGTGGTTGTAACACGCTGTTACACGAGGGTCTGATTGCACAACAGAACTACAATCGAAGATGTTCCCAACCGGCAAGGAATGGCCCATATGACTCTGGTCGAATCGGATAACGGTGAACGACCTGCCCGAGTAGTCACTCGACGACTGCTCTGTTACTCTACTTGGTTGCGTTACGATCTCTTGCTATTCTAATTCTCTAATCAGAACCACCGCGCTAACGGGTACTTCTAAAGCCTCATCTTGGTGCCTGAGAGATGACGTGTGAACTAATCCTGTGAAACATTCTCTCCACCTTCTCCCCCCTTCTCCCCCCTCCGTCCGGCAACTGCCTACCTTGACTAACTCGAACCAAGGGGTGTTCAGGCGATACTTCGCGCGAAGCGACGCGTGGAATCGCCTGCAAGAGAACATGGAATGGTGGGTTTTCATGTGTGGGTTCGCGTGAACTCGCGCCTGAAGAACGAGGCCCAGAGGCAAATCCGGCCAAAGCTTATCAACGATCTTGGTAGACGTGGGCCATGGAACCGCCTGGTCCCGAGAAGATCGACAGAAGAAGATTGGAAACGGTTTGTCCGGACGATGGTGAACTCCCAGAGTTCAACCCTGACGAATGGCCCGCCCATACTGATGTTGTCGTCCGGTGTCTCTATGAGAACCGAGCTACGTTCCTACACGAACGAGTTGGACACCGGGTTCTGCCTCTGAGAGACATCGTCGACGTTCTACCACTGAAAGAAAACAGTAGACGCCCACTGTTGAACAAGGACCAGTGCCGGTATCGAATTCAGAAGCTGGTCGAGGAAGAGATGGTGGAGGTGAAACACGTCGACCGCGGTGGAGGGAAGCCCGAACAGCGCTATTGGCTCAACAAAGAGGGCGTCATCCTCGGGAATGCCTTAGACACTCTCCATTCTCTGTTCGGTGAGATACCAGAGCCGGTGGAAGCAAAGCACCTGGTTGAGCTGACCGGAGCGATGAACAACGTGGTCGCACAGGTGCACGGGATGGAAGAACAGATCGAGGAACTCGAGGCGCGCGTCGACGAACTAGCGGCCGACTAAGGTCGTTTCGCGCATCCAGCGCCGGTTCGAGTCGACGGCGTCGAGGGTGTGATAACTTGCCCGTACTTCATTCCCCGCCCTGACGTGCAACCTCATAGTCAATCTCCTCACTCTCCTTGAAGCAACCTCTCGACTCTAAGTATTCGCGTATCGCCTCTTCGACGAGATCGTCGATGGAAACCCGATCAAATGGCTTCGACCGTTCATACGCGATATATTCGAGGGCGACAAGATAGTTGGTCGGGACCCTACTGGATACTCCCGATTTTCCGTCTTCAGGAATGGACTCGCTCATACAGGTGTGCTGTCATCTAACCCCAAAACAGTCCTGCTAATAGATCAATACGCAGTGGATATCTGGGGCACTCGCCGCAGCGACGTCGTGCTTCCGTATCGTCCTACTCACGGCGTTCGTCGCGGGGACCAACACAGTCGGCGTCCTCTACGACTGGTCGGTGGGGCACGCCTACAATATGATCGTCGACGCCGACGGAGCGTGGTGTTCTTCGAGCCCTAGAGTGGGGAGGTTGTCGAGTTAGGGAGTGGGAACTACACGCTCGAATCGAGGCTTCTCGTGTTCTGAGAAGGGATATCGGAGTGTTAGTGACTGTTCCTGTCTCTATCTGAGAAACCGCCTCCCGAATTGACATGAGGCCTACAGATTTATCCAAGAGCATTGTATAGGTCCGATATCCATGTCAGCACTTGACAAGATGGAACAGGACGAGGAGTATGAGGCATTTCGCGACGGCCTCCTCGCTCTGTTTAGTAACATCGACGATCCACATCAACTCCGGGAGGCCCTAGAGGAACGGGGTTACGAGGACGCGCTAGAGCATGTGGACCTGAGTAGGGACGAGTACGAGCACAGACTCGAAATACTCCAAGCACTCGCAGAAAACATTCAGGATCGGAATCCAGAACTCGTAGACGAACTGCGCGAGGAACTGGATACTGATCAGGGTAAGTGAGGGGGGTATGGGAGCAGATACTTTCGCGGGGTGCGCACTTATTTGCTTTTCCTCGTGTAGTACTCCAGAGAATATCACCCTCTGCCTTTCGGGGTGTGCACTACTGCACGGGAAGGATGCGATACCAGGAGAACCTGAGCAGCCGGAACCAGACGACCCAGAAGTGCCCTCTCCAAATGGAGGAGAGGAGGGTGAGGGTGCAGCTCCGAACGGCGGAGAGGACGTCACAGACACCGATATACAAGAATCAGAAGGAGGGGAAGAACCAACTGACGGCTAACAAACCAAGGAATAGCCCCAGCTATGGAGCTATTCTGAGTCAAGTCCGAGTTCTTTCCGAACCGTCGTGTCGTTCACTACCGACCGAACGAGGGCTGGATAGAAATCTCCATTCTTCGTCATTTTCTCCCCATGCTCTCGACGATACTCGAGGTTCAGCTCATCAAACCGAAGGTCGAGATCGTCTGCGAGTTCCTGGTCGAAGTACATCGCCACATGCGTCTTTTCTCTCACAGAGGGGTCGTCGTAGATCCGTGCGTCGGGGTGTAGTGCCTCAAACCACTCCTCGAAACCGTCCGCTCCGGTGTGAATCTTCCCGTGGCAGGACTGGCAGACAGGTTCGAGGTTCTCGATAGTGTTGTTTCCACGGTCTCCGTCGACGTGATGGGCGACGATCTGTTCAGTCGACTCGCAGATAACGACTCTTCGCCCTTCGAGTCGAGGCAAACGCGTCGATAGGTGGCGGTCATCGGTCCTACTGTTCTTTTCGTTCTTTGCGTTCCAACTCCTCAAGGAACTCCATGAGCTCATCAGGTTCCATTTCCTCCATACGTTGCATCCCAAGCGCGACGAGGAGCGGGTAGAAGTGTCGCGTCTTCCGGAACTCTCGGTCGATATCGGCCATGTCGAGATCCAGGTCGAGTTGCTTGTATGCCCGCCCGAGGTTTGACTCGATGGTGTCAGGGAGGTAGATGCTCCGGGGCGTCCACTCCTTCTTTACGTTCGTGACGTTCCAGCCGTTCTTTGAACGAGTGTCGTTCTTTTCATTCATGTCGTCTTGTGCGCTTTCTTCACTCGCCGTTGTGGTGTCTGCCTTCATTTCGTCCTCATCGTTCCGGTCGTTCTTTTTGTTCTTTGCGCGATTTCCGTTCCTCTCGTTCTTGTCGTCCTGTTCCTTCCCCTCGCCACCAAAGCGCCGAGAGAGACGCTCGTCGATATCGTCAGGCATCGGCAACCTCCGCAGCGATGGTGGCGTAGACGTCGCGCATGTCGCAGTCGTCAACGCCGTCTCCGAACAAGGACTGACCGGCGTCGACGGCGCGCTTGATGGCGACACGGCGGCGAATTACGTGGACGGGGATGTGCTCACCGAAGCGACTCTCGAACCACTCGATCGCATCGCGTTGCTCGTTGTCGAGCGGGTAGTCGACGTTCGAGACGATGAGCCCGAGGATGTCGATGCGGGTTCCGTAGTTATCCTCAAGCGTGTCCAACTGCCGTAGGAGGTGATTCACGGCGAGTTGCGACGATGCGTCCGCCTCAACTGGAACCAGCAGTTGGCCGGTTGCGAGGACGACGTTGTCGTTGATCGGCCCGAGCGACGGCGGGGCGTCGACGACGATCGCGTCCCACTCGTCGACATCCTCGAAGAGCATCTGTAGGCGGAGACGGGGTTTCATCCCCGCGGCGATGAGGTCCTGCTCGAGGTGGAACATGTCGATGTTGCTCGGGAGTAGATCGAACTCCGCGTGCTGGACGACGAGGTCGTGGACGTCGTAGCTCGATGGGTCTTTGAACGCCTCGTAGAACGAGTCCTCTTCGGCAAGGTAGGCGTCCTCGAAGCCGAGTCGGTGCGTGAGGTAGCCCTGGGGGTCGGCGTCAACGGCGAGGACGTCGAGGCCGCGGTCAGCGAGCGCCCCGGCGATGTTGATAGTATTCGTCGTCTTCGCGACGCCGCCCTTCTGGTTCGTGATTCCTATCTTTACGGTCATGCCGTTCTATCCGTTCTTTGCGTTCCACTCGTTCTTATAGATTCGTCAGACAACCGGGACGATTCACTGGAAACGGTAGGGTACGATCCACACACGTGTACCTCCATACACGTAAGTAAATTCATGAAGAGCGCCGCCGTCGTCTACTCGCTGGACTCCTTCACCAGTTCTACACTCCCACCGCCCGGTGTCACAACGCACTCGAAGTCGGATAACTCATCGAAGTATGCGAATATCCAAGCGACGTCCCCCTTGGCCTCATTTGGTAGGTCCGCGAGCGTGCATGGGGAGGGCAGGTCTGCATACAACTGTTCAATTGACACATCGACCACTTTCGCGGTTCCTGTCTCTCCAGTAGCGTACCGTCGATTGGGTGCCGACTCGAATTTGTCTCGGGAGATGACCCAGGTAGTTTCGTCCTCCGGTCGATGTTCGAGGACAGTGAGTGAGTGTTTTTCCAACTTGCGGACACCGAGATAGTGGAGGATGAGGTCATACATCTCACGGGAGAGACTCCGCTGAACACTATTCGACTTTGAGAAGTCGATCGTTTCCAGCAGCCGCCTGTTTTTCTCAACGAAGAGCGCTGCTGCTTCTTCTTCGTCCCCCTCTAAATACGACACCGAGACGAATTGCCCCCCCGCTCTATGTTCTGAGCGCTTTGATCGGGTTGCGACAACCGAAATCTGACGGAAATGGAACCGTTCCTCATACGATAGGCCCCCTCGCCCTACTCCTGTCTGAGGAGATTGTTTGAGTAACTCGAAATCGTTCGTCATAAATGTGGATAACTGGTGTCTGAAATGTCTGTAAATCGCGGTATCGTAGTGTTGTATGGCGACTGCATGAAGTAATGAAAAATCGAAGACCGAATCGGAGGAAGGTCCTCCGGGAGTTCGGTTAGTTAGTCGCGGCGGACTGCGAGGAGCGCCGCAGCGAGAAGCGCCGTCAGAGCAACGACCACGCCGAATCCAGGCGTGCTCGTCTCAGTCGGCTCTTCGGTTGCGGGCTCTTCGGTTGCCGTGGCTTCGGTCGTTGCCGGAGCCTCGGTCGTCGCCGGTGCGTCCGTCGTGGCGGGCTCGTCGGTGACCGTCTCCGTGACGTCGTCCGTCACGGTTTCGGTCGTGTTGGAGCCTTCAACGACGGTGCCGTCGACTTCTTCCGAGCTGTCGACCGGACCGTTGCTGACCGTGATCGTGTATTCGTCACCGACGTTCTGACCGCTGAAGTCGAATTCAGTGGAGAACGTGTTGTTCTCAGTGACGTCGACCGATGCGGTCTTCAGGAAGCTCGGGCTGGTGCCGTCGGCGCTACGGACGCGGATGCGGATCTCCGTGCCCGGTGCGACGTCGGACTCGCCCTCAACGATCTGACCCGCGGCGTTCGAGACGTTGTACGGGTCGTCGAGCGTGTGTTCGGCGTTGATGAGGTCGAAGTCAGTCTCAACGGATTCTTCGCTGTCCGAGAGGTTGCCGTCGTTCTCGTAGACGGTGAAGTTCGCCGTCAGCGAGTCCTCATCGTCGATACCGACATCGGTGTCGCCACGGTACGCGCCGATCTCCGACGAGTCCGTGTCGAACGCGATGTAGTACGTGTCGTTGTCAGCGTCACCGACGACGCTTTTGACGTTGTCGGAGGACAGGTTGAGCGTGTACGCTTCGCGGTTTGCGGGCGCTTCGCTCTGGTTCACCGTGAAGTTAACCGGCTGGTCGGCACCGAAGAACGCGTCGGCACCCTCATCCTCGTAGAGGCCGCCGAGGCCGGAGGCGTTGATCTGTGCGACAACGAGGTCGCCGTGGGCGATGTCGCTGTCCTGCGTGAGGTCACCGTTCTCGACCGCTTCGGTGAGGTCCTCGTAGTCGCTGAGGCTGGTACCGCTGGGTGCGGTCCACGTGTTCACGCTATCGGTGCTGCGCTCTTCGAGGACGAGCGTCGCGGCGTTCTGGGAGTCAGAAGCGTCCGCGTCGCGGACCTCAAGGTCGTAGTCGCCTGCGTCGAGGAGCGTGCCGACAGAGTTGTCGATGCTCGTGCTCGAGTCCGTGTAGACGATGCTGTCGTCGTCGTCCTCGACGTCGAAGGCGTTACTGCCGTCGTCGTCGATCGCGGCCCACGTGTCGAAGAGGATGACGGCTTTGCCGTCGTCGTTGTCGTCTTCGACCGTCACGTTGGCCTCGAAGCCGACGTTGTCGCTACCGATCTGGACGGTAGCTTGGTCGGTGTTGCTGAGCGTAACAGGAATCTTGACGATGTCACCGCGCTCGTTGGTGATGACGCTCTGGTTGAAGTCTGCTTCGCCGTCACCGGCTTCCGCGACGTTGATCGTCGAGGACTCGTTGGTGACACCAGAGAACTCATCGCGGACTTCGAGCGTGTACGAACCCGTCTCGTCGGTGAAGTCACCGACGGAGAACTCGTATTCACCCTGGCCGTTCAGGTCCGCAGTAACTTCGTCGCCGAATTCGTCGTCGCTCGAGTCGTAGAGTTGGAGCGCGACGGGGCGGTTACCTGCGTTCGCAGAGACCGTCCCCTCGACGGAGTCGGTCGTCGTGATGTTCTGGTCGTCGATGTCGAGAGTGAGACCGAGGTCACGGACCTCGAAGGTGGTTTCGGAGCCACCCTCAAGCGTGAAGTTGTACTCACCGAGCGCGCTGTTCTCCGTGTTGAACACGAAGACCTGGCTGTTCTCGCCGGTGGAACCAGAGAACGCGTAGTTGTCTTCGCCTTCAATCTCGATGTCAGTAGCCGGGCTGGCAGAGACGATGGCGACGTTCGAGCCCTTGTAGGCGTTGCCGCCGTCGTTGTTCTTCACGGTCGTGGAGGCGAACGTAACGTCCTCTGCATCGTCGGTGTCCGTTACTGCGCCTTCGTTACCGGCCGTGTCCTCAACACTGTACGTGATGGAGATGTCCTGCGTGTAGACCTTAGAGAGGTCAAAGACCACGCGGCCATCGCTGCTCGCGCTGTTGTTCAGCGAGGGCGAAGCCGAGGTGATCTCTTCTTCGTCGCTGTCGAGAAGAGTCACACTCGCGGTGCTGGCATCAACGTCCTCGTCGAACGCGAGTTCGAGTTGGGCGTTGACGTTGGAATCTCCGGACTCCGTGTCGTTATCGTAGTGGATAGCAGACTGGAGCGACGGAGCGTTGTCTTCAACGACGAGTTCCGTCGATGCGTTCGAAGAGAAGCCGCTTACAGCGACGCCATCCTCGAACGAGGTACCACTGTTATTCTGGACAGCGTACACCGTGTACGTATCCGTAGAGAGGGATCCCACGTTCAGGTCGCCGAAGGAAACGGTTTCTCCAGCAGCCCAGGCACTGTCGTTGGTGGCAACCGGCTCTGTGGATTCGTTGTAGTAGCCGTCGCCGTTCACGTCGACAAAGGCGAAGTAGTCGTCGGTGCCACTACCGCCACTGTCGTTCACTTCTACGTTTGCAAGATTCGAGACGTCTGTGTTGATATAATGGGTCGAATCCTCACCACTCCCGAGGTTGAGAGTGCCAGGATCCGCCGCCGCAGCAGCAGAGCCCGTGAACGCGACGGTGCCTGCAAAGACGGACAGGACCATCAGCGCCGCGAGAATGACTGCGCGGAACTGCTTTTGTTTACTTGTCATGTTTAGTTGGGTAGGTCGCAGGTGGCAACACCATTTTCAAGTCGCCCTCGATTCCAGACGCCCGACCGACCGGACTTGAACGACGGTACTCACTGATGTCACCTGGGTAGGGGTACGTGGAACACAACCACTCTTCAGTAAATACTTTGTGTATTTCAAGAGATTTTATAATTAACTAACAATACGTGCGTATTGGTGATTTCTGATGTAAGGAGGCCCGAGGACACGATATAGAAGTAATCTATGTTATTATCAGGCACACGCAAAGACACGAAGACCGGCAGAACCCATCGGGCTTTACGCAGGCGTACACAAGAGAAATACTACGAGAGAACCGGCGATTGAGAACAGGTTCCAATTAGGTTTTCAACACATTCTCCGAAGCCAAAACGCTGTCAGAGGCACCCCCCTTTCATTTATTTCTGTAGAAGGCGCTCTACAAGCGTCTCACCGATCCAAGAATTGGGCCCTCTTCACTCGTCGTCGATGATCATCCAGACAAGTGAGTTACCAACCATCTTCGACTCGACTTCTCCATCACTCTCCATTTGCCGAAGTCGATAATCAGCACCTTGGCGAGTGACGCCAACAGCGTCAGCAACTTCTTTGGTCGACGCAGGCGCATGTGCCCGGACTGCGTCCAGATAGTCCTCTTCTGGGTGAGTCACATCACCGGATGTTTGCTCCATGTAAAAATAGATAGACGCTCCATCTTCTTAGAACTTGCTATGTGGCAAGTTTTATTGTGACTGGCTACGTAGCAAGTGGTGTAGAAGGACGGTCCCCTCGGGGCATTTGGAAACGCCCCGACGTGCTGGAACACGTCAGGACTGGCCTTCTGTGGGACAAAGACCATGTGTACGATAGAATCCGCCGAAGTTCAAGGCATCGCTCTCGAAACCGACCCCGACGCGCGCGACGTCCGCGCCGTCACCCAGTACCTCACGGTCCTCGACGACGCCCCGGGCGTCGCCGGGGCCGACGACATGTACCTCGTCGTCTCTGAATCCGGGAGCGACTACACCGTCGACGCCCGCTCTGGCGCGTGTCCGTGCCCCGACTCGACGTACAATCTCGACGACGGCGAACTCTGCAAACACGCCCGCCGCGTCGCCATCGTCCGCGGGGAGCGCGCCTTCCCCGCCGTCCCCGTTGACGACGTCGACGAGCAGATCGGGATTCACGTCCCCAACGGAGTGACGCTTGCCGACGTGACCGCGTCCGCGGACACGTTGCGCCCACTCGTCGCTGACGGAGGGGAGATTATCGTCGCCGGCGACGACGGCGAGATTCTTGACGACGACGGCCCGACCTATACGTTCCACCGCGAGACGCCGGACGTCGGTGGCGCGCGCTACGTCCGCTGCGAGGAGTGCGGCGCGGAGTGCGTCCCCGCGGACCCCGACCGACTCCTCCACCGCGCTGGCTGTTCGGGGAGAGACTAACCCGACCGCCAGCGGGGGCTCTCTCCCCGCCTGCCCCGGCACGGGGGCGTACGCAGGCGGTCGGTTCGACGACGTCGTCGAGCGCCGGCTGTGGGCGTCCCTACGGAGGTAGCACGTATGCCAGACCCACCCACCGACCTGACCGACGCATCGCACGCCGAACTCCGTGCTCTCGTCGAAGAGCACCCTGACGACTCCATCGGGCAACTCGCAGACAGCATACTCGCGGCGAGGGGCGAGGAGAAGGGCGATGATCGACAGACGAACCCCGGGGTTGACGCCCCGAAACCCGCCGACCCCGAACTCGAACCCATGTCCAACGACACTCCCGACGACGAGACGACGACCGAACAGCGAGAGACGACCGCCGAACCGAACCCGTGGGCAGAGGTCGGCCCCGCCCTTGCGCACGACGACGTCATGGAGGCCCGGTTCGGCCTCGAAGACACCCTCCGCGAGATTGAGGCCACCCTCCGAGCGGGCGACACCCCGACCGCCGAACAGGTCAACGAACTCCGCGAGGAACTCCACGGCCTCCAGGCATTCACCGAGCAAACGCTCGCCGTCGTCGCGGACGGAACCGAACCGTGGGCGCGCGGATTGAACCAACGAGTCTCAATCGGCACCCTCCGCGAACAGGCCGTCACCCCGGGAGGAGACCGATGACCGAGCGCGACACTCCCGACGACGAGGAGACGATGGACGTCTCGTCTGAGTTGTTCGACGAGATACCGACTGTCGAGAACCCCTCGGAGGAAACTCGGTACTTAGCAGAGATTCGCTTTCCGCCCGCGGCCCGCATGGACCGGACGCCCTCGCAGGGGTACATCGTGAACCGCGACGTCGAACTGGAGGTTCCTCAGTGGGCCGTCGAGGCCGCCCGGTGGCGACTCCAGCAGCGCGAGAACCCGACTCGGGAGGACGCCGCGGAGTTCCTCCATGAGTTCGTCGCACCCCGCGTGACGAGTTTCCGAACTGAGGACGGGAGAGACGCGGTCGAGGAACTCATTGACGGAGGTGAGGACGGTGACTGACACCAAAGCCTGCCGCGTGTGTGGTGCCGAGAAGCCCACCGCCGTCGTTCGCGAGACGACGGTCGACCCTATCGCTCCCCTCCGCGCCGAGGTCTGTCGGACCTGCGAGTTCGTTCAGAACCACTCGCTCCCCGACGACCGCTGTGCGCAGTGCGGTGAGAGTGTCAAGGTGGGCTTCTCCCTTGAACTGGAGTACCCGCTCGGTGAGGCCGAACTCCCGGCGTTCATCGCAGTGACGCTCTGCGATGATTGCGCCTCGTGGGTCGCCTGCGATATCGCCTACGGCGGCGTCGACGCCGACGAAGAGGCACACGACCAGTATATCGACCTCATCGACCGCGAGATGGCCCTCCAGCGCGAGGCGGAGGAGCGGGCGCGGTGCGACGGGGGACGTGATGAGTAGTACTCGCCGTCGAGAGGCCACTGTCGCCGCCGAGACGGCGTCGGTCCCCGTGACCCCCATCGGTATCGACGTCGGGGAGAAGACGCTCGTTGCGGCCGCCACGGCCAGCATGGAGCCCGCCGACGCTTTCGCCGTAGAGGGGCATGACCCGGCGCGGCTGTTCGATTACCTCGCCACCGCGGTCGGCGCACTCCAGAGCGCGGGCTTCGAGACAGACGCCGGTGAGGCACAACTCACCGCGGCATTCTGGTACCGACTCCGCGCGCAGGTCCTCGACGCGGCCGCACGGACGGTCCAGTGGGTGCGGTCGCACTCCGCGCCGGTTCTGGTCCTCGAAGACCTCGGACGCCGTCAGCGCCCGCTCTGGGCGGTTCGCGACGACGCCGAACAGGTCGGGGCGTGGTTGCTTCCCCACCTCCAGAGTGCTCTCGCTGGCCGGGCACGCGAGGCCGGCGTGCCCGTTGCGTACGTCGACCCCGACGGCACCTCCCGCGAGTGCCACCGGTGCGGGGAACACGGGGAGCGCGAGAAGCAGCGGTTCTGGTGTACGAACCCCGACTGTGACGTCCGGGGTGTCGACGCCGACCGGTCGGCCGCCATCACGATTGCCTCGCGCGCCGAGGTGGACATCCGTGACTGAACTCAGCTGTAAGGAGTGCGGGACGCGCTTCGAGACTGACCGCGACGTCGGCGGTGCCGGGAGCGATACCTCTCGGTGTCCGGCGTGCGGGCAGAAACACGATATTCCCGTGGCTGACGGCGGGGGCGGGCCGGACGAACCTGCGGCGACCGTTGAGGCCGACGGGACGACTGTGGAGATTCACATCCACGTTCATAAGCACGGCGGGTAGTCCCTGCCGCCCCGTCTCGAAACGTCGTGTACGGCTTATACTTTAAATACCCCGCGAGTGGGGAAGGCACGCCTCTTGTTTTCCCCGAAACGGCGGCGTACATGTCTCTATACGCGGGAAAAGACTCTTTGAGCAGTAGTACGTACGTATAGTATGTCGGTTTCTACTGCTGCGGCTTTTCGATCTGTTCTTGAAAACGAGGGACTCTCGACGAAGCGCGTCGAGGTCGAAGACACGGGGAAACTTGTCGTGGTTCTCAACACCGACGACGTCTTAGAGCCCCGCGAGGACCAGGGGATTGACGGAATTTCGATGACCGTCGCCGCGTATTGGGGCTTTTACCCGGGGTCGGGGGTTGACCCGCTGAAAATCAGAGTCCTCGACTACGACGCGGGACAGGCGGCGTTCTACACCTGCCGCGGCGAGTGGGCCGCGGAGGTTGCGGAGACCATAGATGCGGCAGACGACGAGAGCGCCATCTCCACGGCGAAGGGGAAGTGTCTCAGGCGAGTCCACGATACGGAGAAGGTCGCGAGTCCGAAGGGGCTTCGAGAACGCGAAGAACAAGCCGCCCACGGCGACTGAGGGCGGCCCTCAGTTCATCGGCGTGTTTCGCCGTCGCTTCTGCCGGTCAGCCTTCTCTAGCGCCCGCTCGACGGCGGCCTGAATCCGCTGTTCGTCGCCGTCGCCTTCGACCGTCACCTCAATGGTTCGGTTGTCTTCGTACTTCTGCGCCGCCGACCCACTGCCGGCGGTCCCCGACGCCCCCGACCCGCTGGAGGACCCTGACGACCCCGAGGGCGCGGTGGCGGGGACGTCGCCCCCGCCGAGATACCGGCCCGGACCGCTGGAGGGGCCGCCGGACCCACTCGACGCCCCACCGCCGTACGGGTCGGACCCGTCGCCCCCATCGCCGCCGGTGTCGAGTTTGTATTTGTCGAGAGAGACGCCGCCCTGTTTCCCGACGGCGTCGTCGAGGGCCGTTATGGCATCGACGACAGGAGAGAGGAACTCTATCATCGTCTTCGCTCCCTCAACCACTTTCCCGGCGAACCAGTCGAACGCACCTCCGACGGCGGTGAGTAGCCCCCCTATTGAGTCGAATGGAGTCAATAAGCCGACCACAGCGTCCCCGATTCCGACCAAGACGCCTGATAGAATTTTCCCTATGTTGGCAAGATATTCAACATATTCGATGACTAGATTCACGGCGAGGGCGACGCCAGAGAATAATTCGTCCCATAGACCGAGAACAGACACGAGTCCCACCCCCAAACCTATCAGCAAGGTAACTGGATTGATTAGCCCGGCTAGCGTCCCGGCGAGAGAGATGGCCCCCGAGAGAACACCTCCCGAGAAGAGGCCACCGAGGACGCCGGACAGAGCGGAGAACACGGTGGAGAGTGTCGCCCCGATTCCCGACAGGACGCCTGCCACCTTCGCCACCCCCAGGACCCCGATGGCGAGGGTACTGAATTGAGTGAGCAGCGGCCCTGCCACGTCCGCGATACCGGAGAAGACGTTTCCGAGATTCTCCGCTATTGGGACGAGCATATCGACGTACGGGAGCAGCCCTTTCAGAGCGTACCCGATCATTTCCAAAGACGGGAGCACCAACGACAGAGCGGCCGTCCCGACCTCCGCCAAGGCCGGCGCGAGGTCCATGAAGACGTCGAACACGTCGCCGGCGAGGGGGGCGAGTTGAGCGAACTCCTCCGTCGTGAACCGGATGAACCCCGGGATGGCTTCGAGCGCTCCCGTGGCCATACTTTCAAGCGAGGGGAGGACGGTTCGGATAGAGTCCTCCAGAGCCGCGAACGCCTGCGGGGAGACGGCGTCGAACGTGTCACCGAGGGCGCTGGCGAATCCGTGTAACTCCCCGCTGAGCGACGTCGTCAACGTCACAAAGTCTTCGAGGATGGTCAGTCCGGCCGACAGAGTCCCGGTGAACAGCGCCGCGTTGGCGTCGTTCTTGAGGGGCTCAAGAATTTGTGAGGCGGTGTCCTTGACGCGCCCCATGAACTCACTGAGGCCTTCGAGCGCGCCTTCCGCTTCCGAGGACCCCGCTGCGACCCGTTCACCGACGGCCAAAGCGCCGCCTCCGAGAAGACCCGCCAGCCCGGCAAGGGCTCCCGAACCTCCGATGAGTCCGCCTGCGGCCGCACTCCCGATACTCGCGATGCCGGCGGCGGCCGGGCCGGCGAACTTTGCGATGGTAGTGAGGTTCCCCGCGAAGGGTCCCATGTGCGCTGAGACGCCCGACAGTGACGCCATCGCACCCTGGAGGCCGGTGAGTTTCATCGCCGCGCCCGTGGCCTCGTCGCCCACCTCGTCAATGCGATTTTCAAGAACAGAGAGCGACCCCGAGGCGGCGACCGCTTCCCCGACGGTGTCGCCCATGGAGTCCTCGAGCACTTCGAGTTCGCCGGCCGTCGCGAGGGCT
The DNA here is from genome assembly GCF_900113245.1 of Halopelagius inordinatus. NCBI lineage: Archaea > Methanobacteriati > Methanobacteriota > Halobacteria > Halobacteriales > Haloferacaceae > Halopelagius > Halopelagius inordinatus. The sequence continues at coordinate 11,358 of NZ_FOOQ01000010.1, read as the reverse complement.
TCCGTCCCCGCGTCGTCGACGGCACTCTCCAGCGCCTCGGCTCCTGACGCGCCTTGGAGACCCGCGTCGAGGAGGTCCTCCGCGGACTCAGAGAGGTCGTCGAACTTCTCCGCCGGCACGTCGAGGTCCGCCAGCCCCGACGTGAGGTCACCGAGTGAATCGGCCGAATCCACCACCTCGTCGGCCGAATCACCTGCCTCTCCGAGTGCCTGCGCGGCTTCAAGCGCCTCCCCACGGGCGGACTCAAGGGTGTCCACGAGGTCCCCGGCGTCGGTGGCGGCGTCAATGCGGACGTCGGGAAGTGATTCGAGCGATTGCCGCACCTCCGCGACGTCGCCGCGTAACCCGCCGGTGTTCGCGCCGAGTGAGAGGTCCGGTACCGAGAGATTCGTGAAGGCGTCCTGTATCCGGCTGATCGACCCCTCCGCGTCCGCCGTATTCGCGGACAGTCCCGCGGCGAGGTTCGGCGCAGAGAGGTCGGCAAGCGCGCCCCGAATCTTCGAGATTCCGCCCTCTGCGCCGTCGGAGTCGACGCCGATGCCCACCCGTCGACGTCCGGGGAGCGAGGAGAGGGAGCGGCGGACTTGCGAAAGTGCGCTCGTACTCGCCGCCGTCTCGACGTTCGCTGTCTGCGACGAGGGAGAGGGGAGATTCAGCCCACTCGAATCGGGCGTGTCCATCGCGACGGACGCGGCGAGGGAGGTCCCGGCTAGCGCCCCGGCGGCGGCTTTGAATCCCGTCAGCGAGCGCGTCGCCTCGTCGGCCTCGTCGGAGACGTTGTCGAGGGAGTGAGCCAGCGTCGACGTCCCGGCGACGGCCTCCAGGGCACTCCCGGGAACGTCGTCGAGGGCTTCGTCGTAGGTGGCGATTGTCGGCGTCCCTTCCGCAAAGGACGAGGTGGCCTTCTCGATGGACTCATTCACCGACGAGAGAGACCCCGAGAGTTTCGCGAACGATGAGTTCGCGTCGCTGGTGGCGTCCTCGACGGCGTCCAATGTGCCGGCGAGTGCCGACGTATCAACCGCCGCGGATTCGGCGGCGTCGGCAACGTTCTCCGTGGCTTTCGCCACGGTCTGCATTGATTTAGAAAGCGTTTCGGAACCGGTTATCTTCGCTCTGAGCGTCTCGTCAACCATAGAAAGAAAGGACAGAAAAGGCCAGGGACATCCCCGACCGGAGGGTGAACAGCAGTCGTGTAGTCAGTCGGCAGTTCCGCGGACGTCGAACAGAGAGAGAGAGAATACGTCGACGCCGTCAGTCGTCGCGTAGGCGAGGAGTTACCCCATGACGCCAGTGTCGATTTCGTCCTCCAGACCGAGTTCGCTAATGGCGTTGCGGAGAAGGTCCCGATTCGTCCCACCGAGCGCCCGGTAGACGTCGCGGAATGTCCTGTGTTCTTGCACCGCCTCGACGACCGCCTCGACGTCGGTGCCGGTTTTCGGGAGTTCCCCCCACTCGCGGAGGTCCTCGCCTGTCACCTCCCGCCTCGTCGGCGGCGCGTCGCCCATGGTGGCTTGCGCGGACCAGATTCGGCGGATGGCCTGCCACCGTTCCTTATCGCCGTTGAGGGTGCGCCCGGCGACGGGCGGGAGGTGGGGAGGATTGTGAGAGTCCGCCCACCCCGCGGCGGGTATCGTCACCGAGGAGCGGACGTACGCGAACGCGGACGGGGCGAAGGAAGGGTCGTCAAACGTGACAGTCCATTCAGCACTCCCCCCCGAGGAGTAGGTCACTGTGACGACTTTCTCAGCGAGTTCGCGTACCTCTTCATCGACGACGTGGAGGACGCCGTCAGCGAAGAGTCTCTGAATCTCATCAAGGACGTCGGCGAGTGCCGCCACCGCCTCCTCCTCGGGGAGAGAGGCGACGCCGGCGACGAGACGGGCCGCGGTCGTCGTGAAGAGGTCACGGGCGACGCCGGGGTCGAAGAAGGCCTTGCTAACGGTGTCTGCGTGAAGGGGTGCTCCCCCGTGGAGTACTTCGAGGTCGAACCGGTCCTCGCCGTTGGGCGTGAGTTCGACGGAGAAAGAGGTCTCGGCGGAGAGGTCAAGGTCGAACGTCAGCGGGGTGTGTCCCTCTGCGGGGAGGATGGTGAGGTCGGCGTCGTCAACGTCGTCGTCGAACACGTCGGCGGGGTCGGGAGCGGCCATTTACTCGGCCTCCGGTGCCGGTTCTGCGTTGGTTTCGGTCTGTTCTGTGGAGTCGGAGAGAGAAGCGTCGTGAGTCATGGTGAGAGCAAACAAGATGAAGTGCGAACAGCAGTCGGTGAATCGTCAGTCGTCAAGGTCGGGGCCGAGAGGGCCCGGGTACTTCTCGGCAAAGGCGTCGGGCGGGTCTCGTATTAGGAGTTCAAGGACGGTGTCGGTCACCTCTTTGGGCATATAACTCAGCGCAAATGCCTCCGCCGGGGAGATGTGCGTGAAAGAGGGGTACCGCTCGACGATGGTGTCGTAGAGTTCCCGCACCTCTGACGTCCATTCCCGGTCGGGGCCAAAGAACTCCGACGGGCGGCCGGCGTCCATCCCCTCTTCGTCGAGTGCGTTGACCCACCGATAGATGTCTCGCCCGCCGAGTTTCTCGGGGTCGGTGGCTTCGAGGTCCGCGACGGCGTCCTGAATCGCCCGGCGTGTGCGGCGGGTCATTCACCCACCGCCTCGCCGAGAGATTCAAAGATGGGAGGGAACTCGCGGAGTTCGCCCGTCTCGACGACGCGGACAACCCCCGCCTCTTTGTCGACCGTCTCGAACTCGTAGGAGAGTAGCTCACAGACGGTGAGCGGGGCGTACTCGTCGTCTTCGAGGGCGTCAAGGTCGCTTTCGAGGCGACGGCGAGTGCGACGGGTCACGCCTCACCCCTGTCCTCGTCGACGGTGTCCGGCCAGTGTCGAACGTAAGGGAGCGCGGCCGGGTCGACGACCGACTCGTCGCCGTCTCGGAGGAACCGGAGTGCGCGTTCAGGGACCGGTTCCCCGTAGTATCGCACCATGTTCGCGTACATGAGTTCAGGGAGCGTGAGTAACTCTCCCTCGCCCGCTTCGAGGCCCTCAATCTCGGCCTCAATCCGGCTGCGAGTTCGGCGGCGGGTCACTCGTCGTCCTCCCCGTCCTCGTCGCCCTCAGCGGCCTCTGCTTTCTCTCGTTCGTGCATCCGAACGAGAGCCTTGACGAGAGAACCTTTCTCCTCGCTCGTTTCCTCTTCGAGGTCCGAGACGGCGCGGTCAATTGAGCGCTTGGACTTTCTCATCGGTCACTCTCCGGCAGGAGGGCGTACGTTTCTTCGCGGACCAATTCGTCGAGGTCCCCGTCCTCGTCAACACGATGGTGACGAAGCGTCACAGTGTATGCCTCTCCATCCGTGGCGTCGGCGTGGAGATCGTCAAGTCGGCGTTCGATGTTTCGTTTACTCGTCATCGGTATTTCGCCCGCTGTTGGGTCTCTTCGATGGTTTCGAGGCGCTCGTTGAGTTCCTGAAGGTCTTGGAATTCGGTCAGCCACTCGTTGTACTCCTTGACGGTTCGGGCGGCCTTGCGATACTCCTCCTCGTCGAGCAAGCCCTCAATCGCCCGGTGAAAGACGTGTTCGGTGATGAGTTCGCGACGACGGCCGAGGGACTCCGCGACGTAGTCAGCTAAGACGTCGATGTCGTTGTGCACGTTCTGGCGGCTGGTATCGTACCGCCGCGCGAGGTCGGCCTGATTTAACATCCGCGGGTGCCCCGCGCGTTCGAGAAGTTGGAGGATTTCGGCGCGCCGGGCCTGCCACGAGTAGTTCTCGGGGTCCTCGTTCTCGGGAATGTCGATGGATGAGTAGTCGATTTCGTTGCTCATGTGAGATGGTGTAAAATGGCGACGGGGTCACTCGTCGGCGTCGACGTCGTCAAGTTCGTCGGAGAGCCCCAGGGCGCGGACGGCGTGGCGGAGGATGCGCGTCTTCCCCCGGCGGACAGACACGGCCCGCCGGACGTCGCTGAGGGTGTCGTGTTCGGCGACGGCGTCCTCGAACTCGTCAACGGCGATGTCAATCTGGGGGAGGGTCCCCGACTCACGGAGGTCCGCGCCTGTGATCGGGATGCGGCTCGGCGGGGCCTCACCGACGTCGGCCATGTTCATCCAGACACCTCTCGCCGCCTGCCATCTGGCAAGGCCCCTCTCCTCATCCTCGAACGTGCGCCCCGTGACGGTATTCGAGAGCCCGGGAGTCGTAGTCGTATCCGCCCATTCAGCGGCGGGGAAACTGACCTGCGTACGGTCATACGAGAACGTGCTCGGATTGAATCGGGTGTCGTCGAAGGTCACCGTCCACCTCCCCCGACCGTTGGGGGTGTACGTCACATCCCGTGTGTGTGAGACGTGTTCGCGTGCGTGTTCGCCGAGGACGTGGAGGCGGCCTTCGACGATTCGGCTATGAACATTCCCAAGGGCGGCAGTGAGGGCGACGGCGGCCTCACTCTCCTCCACTGCGGCGATACCACCGATGAGACGCGCGCCCGTCGTCACGAATCGCTGCCGACGGGGCCCCTCACCGAAGAACGACTCGCCGACCGTCGCCGCGTGGAGGGGCGTCCCGTCGTGCGTCACCTCAACCCGGAACTGGTCGACGTCGTCGCGGCCGGAGAGGGCCACCTCAAAAGCGTCGTCGGTCGGGAGCGAGAGGTCGAACGTGAGAGTTTCTGCACCCGCGGCGTCGAGAATCACGACGTCGTCACTGGAGTCGTCGGGGTCGGGGGACTCGGTCGACGGGGCGTGTGCCGCCATCTAGTCCTCCATCCCCAGGAAGGCGGCCTTCTCACTGCCGGCGGGGTCGTCGTCAACGGCCTCGGCGATGCGCTCGAGCACCGCGGCGTTCTCTTTGATGAGTGCGGCCGTGCGGTCGGCGTCAGAGAGAGACTTTTCCGCCGCCGGAGGGGAGTCAAACCCGAGAAACGCGGATTTCTGTCTTTGCGTCTGTCCGGTGGGGTCGTCGACGTCGAGGGCTTCTGCGAGGCTAGATAGACGGGAGCGGTTGGCTTCTGCGAGTTCGTGAAGAGTGCTTTCAGACATATTGATGTGGCAGAGAGTGTGTTCGGAGGAAGGGCAGTTAGCGGGCGATTCGAGGGTGTCCGTTACCCGGTCGTCGGCGGGGCGTGCATCTCACAGAACCGACGAAAGTACACCTTGACGCCGTCGAATCCGTCGGCGGCGTCAAGGTACACTTCGGGGTCGTCGATCATCGTTGAGTCGGCCCCCGCCATGAGGGTGGCAACGTCCCACTCCCATTCGATACGCTCGCGACGGGCGCGGGCGGCCCGCGCTTCGAGGGTCTCTCGGTTAGAATGAATAGCCGCGAGACGACGCTCGGCGGGAGACTCGGCGGTTAGGGAGGGTGGCGAGGGGGTCATGGATTCGTAGAGAGCCGCGAGAGGTCGGTCATTGGTGGTATATGTGTGGTCGGTGGGGGTGGTGTGTGTACGAAAACCCCGAGACGTACGTGGCCGGGGAATGCCCCGGTCACGGGAAGATGAACTGCACGGACCACAGACCGCAGAGAGACGGAGAAGACCCCGGGAACGGAGACGAACTTAGTTGCCTCGCCCGGAATGTGTGTGGGGTCATCGGCAGGAGGGTTACTCGCCGTCCGTGAGCTCCAAGAGCGTCGCCTCCAGGTCGACGTCAAGTTCGACGAGGTCGTCGTTCGCGAGGTCGCGGAGAACGTCATTCGCGGTTCGGACCGGACAGTTCACCGTCCGGGCGACGTGCCCCGACGTCGTCACTTCCCCGGGATTGAGCGTGTCGAGAACATCGGCGGGGGCGATCATCAGTCCGTGTCAAGTCCGAGTTCGCGGCGGAGAACCCGGTCGTAGGAGTCACCGGGCCCCTGCTTCAGTTCCCAGAGCGCGTCTCGGGTTCGTTCGTCGACGGTGATTGTAGTGGGCATAAGTGGAAATGCAGCCGCCGCTCTCGTCGGGTGTCGGTGTCTCTGAGAGAAACGCGGACCCCACCCTATGTGGGGCCGACCGCGGCTGAGTCCGACACTCCCGCGGACGACGGCGCGTAATCTACTATTGAGGGTCCAGCACAATAAATCTATTGGTGACGTAGGATAACGTAATATGCCATCGGATTGTAATATATCAACGATAGGCCCCGGCGGCGACGAAGAGTGCCTCGGCGAGGACGTCGAGGTCGCGACCGGCCATGTGGTCCTGCCTGTTGCGAGCGTAGATGGCCCACTTCCCCCGATATGGGGTAAGGCCAATTCCGTGGCGTTGGAGTTGCGTGCACAGGTCCTCGAACGTCTCGTACCGTTCGCAGTTAGAGAGAGTGCGGTCAGAGGGCCACTGGGAGCGCACGCCGACGCCGCACTGACAGAAGGTGTCACGTCCACTCGTGGCACGGCCATCTTTTCGAGGGGGTGCATTGTCCACAGTGATTGCCTCTGGTGAGGGATTCGCCGTTGGCGTCGCCGCATCGATCGTTCCGTCCTCACGGAACCGGTGACCCTTCGCGTAGAAGGTTCCCTTTGTGTCACCGTACGAGAGTACCACAGCCTCGGCCTCGTCGTAATCGCGGGCACGTTTCAGGACGGGAGCGAAACATTCGTCGCACAGTTCGCGGGTGATGAACTCGGCAGCGTCGTCGGGGTCAGTAAACTGGAGAGCAGTCATAGAGTCAGTCGTTTTTGAGGGTAGAGGATCGGCAGGTCGGGGGGTGGGTATTCACCGGACACTCGGTGTGTCGCTTAGAGTCAGAATCCGAACCTCGCCTCGGAATGTGTGGGACTATCGGTTCGGGAAGAGCACGGGAGAAAGTCGACATAGCTGCCGCTCCCATGGGTTTGTTTCGCCGAGAGCAGTTAGATAGTTACTTCAGAGAGATTCGACGGTCAGCATAGACCGTCCAGCTCATTCTGGGCGCGCCAGCTTGTCCGTCGCCTGATAGACGTCCGTCTCCGACGTCTCTATCAGATACCCTCTCTTCGCCGCGTTCTCGACGACCATTTGAGCCGTCGAAATGTCGTAATCGCGTGCCTGGAGGGCGGTCATGAGGTCCGCCTTACTCACGCCGTCGCCTGCGTCTTGGGCCTTGTAGGCCCCCCAAAGCGCCCCGTTCTGCGTCGGGGGTTCTTCGTCCTCGTCCCCGTCGGTGGCCTCGGGGTCCGGTTCCCCACCGTCCGCGGCGGCTTGGGGCGTGTTGTCGTCTTGGGAGTCGGTGTCGTCGTCGGCGGCCTCGACAACCTCGACAGTACACCCCGGCATTATCTCGACGTGTCTGATTCCGTCCTCGGTTTTGACGCGGGCGTTCGTGATTCGGACGAGGTCCCCTTCAGATACACCCCGCATCGGGTTCGGTTGACCGTTGCCCTCCCGCACCCGGTAATCCATCGCGAGGTCGCCGGCGTCAACGAACCAACCCTCTTCGGCCAACCACGGCCGGGGTTTCATCTGACCGCCGAACTCCACCGTGATAGAATCGTGTTGCCCCGTCTCCAGCGCGGCGAGGCCGTCCCCGGTCGGTTCTTCGTCCGTCTCCTCGACGAAGAGCCCCGCCGCGCGGGCGTACTCCAGTCCCTCTTCGGTGAGGGTAACACGGTCGAGAACCTCTTTTCGCTGGTCCCACGGACGCAGGGGGAGAGACGTACTGGAGTAGTCTGGGGAGCGGGGCTTCGAGTCGGGGTAATCGAGGGCGGCGAACAGTGCTTTATTCGCGTTCGACCCCACTTCGTGACCTTCCGCCTCAGCCCACTCCTCGTAGATTCGGGTGACGTCGGCTTTCACGATGTAGTCAGACGAATCCGAGGTGAGACATTTTTTGCCGAACTCCATCATGGGGTCCGCGTCGCCCTCGTATCGCTCCAGTCGCTCCATGGGGGATTCGGGGAGTGAGACGTCGCCGTGGTTCTCTCGAAGCCGTTCAATGCCGTCGAGAGCGAGAGATAAGAGCGCGCTCATGGCTTCCGGCGTCGCGAGTTCCTCTTCGAGGACTCGCTCGGGGACCTTCTCTTTCTCCATCGGCCCGGTGGGGTTCTCGGTGAACGTGTAGGGTAGTTTCACCGGGACGATGCGGGTGGCAATCGCGCGTTTGTCGCGGTTCCCGATTATCGGCGGGTCGTTGGCCGCGAACATCAGGGTGGTATTCATCGTGTCCGAGAAGGACTCGCCCCCTTTCGGTTCAATTTCCATACTGTCTCCTCCAGTGATGTCTTTGAGATCGGCCGTGTTCCGAATCTTCTTGCCGTTTATTTCGCCCGCGATGTTGGCGAAATGTCCATACATGGAGTCCTTCGAGAACCTGTTACTCGCGAGTTTGGCGAGTTTCACGTTCATTGTGTTCGACTCCTCGCCGTCGAAGCCGTCGAGAAGGTCACTCACCCGGTCGTAGAAGAACGACTTTCCGTTATCCGACCCCCCATGAAGGAGTAAGAAGAGCTTCCAACCCCTCTCATGAGCGTCGGGGACGAGGGCGTGACCGACCATTTCCAGCATCGCCTTCGCGTCCTCGTCTCGGGACGTGATAGTCTCCATGAACTCCTCGAAGCGGGTGGTGTCGACGTCGGGGTCGTAGGTGACCGGGACGCGGTTGACGAACTTGTACTCCGGCGAGTGGTCCTTGAGTTCCCGACTAAACAGGTCTAATACGCCGTTTTCCACGCAGACGTGCGGGGCGTCGAACGCCTCGCGACCGTTGAACTGGCGGGGAGAAACCCGGTTGAGCTGTTTCAGCCCGGCGAGTATCTCGCGGACGTTGTGAGTCGACCAGTGTTCGGCGGTCAACCCCTCGTATATCTCCGCGCGAATGTCTCCGAGTTCCGGCGTGAATATCCCCGCCTCCTCGTCGTAGACGTAGAGTTCGTCCTTGACGTCCGTCGTCATGAAGTGGTACTTCTCGCGGAGAAGGGATTGAGCCGCCGCGCGGCCGGGAGAAGCCCCCTCTTCCTCGAAGAGATATCGGACGTATTCCCACGACGGGGCGCTCTCGGGCCCCGACCGTTCCGCGGAGAGGGGCGGGAGGTCGAAGCCGAGTTCTCGAAGGTAGTCATAGGCCGTCACCCAGTCTTTGCCGGAGACGTCGGACGGCGTCGTGTTTTCATCGTACTCGGGGAGGTCGTCGCACGCGATGGCCGCCATGACCACCGGCCCGCCTCTCCCCTTTCCGGCGGTGTCTCGCCACCCCTCGCGCCCCGCCACGTTCGCGGTTCCGTTACAGGCCGGGTTCCAGATAGGGTAAAAAGCCCGGACGGCGTCCCCCGAACCGTGGTCGTCGTTCCAGTCGGCTACAATCGTCTTTTCGGCCACCCGCTCACAGTCGAGCGCCTCTAAGGCGTCGTACGCATCCGTGTCACCGTCCGGTTCGTACTTCGACCGTCGGGCCGTGGATGGTTCTTCGTCGCCCTCCGGGGCGTCGTCGGCCGTCTCAGACACCTTCGTGACGTCGGGGTCCGCGGCGAGCACTTTCACGAGGAGGTCCGCGTTTAGGGTGGCAATCGGGCGGTCGTGGAGGATGGTGTAGCGCCCGCCATCTGGTTTCGAGCACTCGTCGCACTCGTCCTTCGTACATCCGTCCGCGTCAAGTTGCGACCCCGCAGCGACGATATATTGGTTTGAGACGCGGATCTCCCCCCACGTTGCCGAACTGATGTTCGCCTTTCCGAACTCCTTTTCTAAGCGTGCGGCCGGGAGAAGCCCGTCACCGTCCTCGGGGACGTGGTAGAGCCGTCCTTCCCCACCGTGGGCCGACGAGAAGGTGAGCGTCTCGGGGAGGTTCTCGCGGGCGAACGTGAGCGCCTCTTCGTCGTATCCGTCTTTGTGGTCGTCGATGTCGACGAGGACCAGTGTGCCACCGGCCGCGGCGTGAATGCCGTAGTTCCCCTGCGGCGGCGTCGCACTCCGGTCGGACGCCTTTTGGTGGCCGTAGGAACGCTTCGACCCGTCCGCGACGCGGTGGAAATACTTTCGGTCGGGGAGCGGCGACTCCGAGATTCGCTCCTCGACGATACGGCGGCAGTCGGCGGGGTCCGTTATCTCGCTCATTGTTCTGCCTCGCTGATATTGGTCCGGTTGGTCCGCTCCCTCTGTTTTGCCATCGGACCAGTGAAACCGCCGGACGGCGTGGAGGTGTTTGGCCGGTGGTCCGCTGGTCCGATGGAATCTGCAATATCTTTGTATTCAGACATATACTGTTGTTCTTTCCGTCCTCTCATTCTACTGCTACTATGCAGATCGCATCGGACCACCGGACCACCCATAGGGAAACCGCACTGCCGTCTTGCGGTTTTACGTGGTCCGATGGGGGAGAAAGGGGTACGGACCAACCGGACCACTCTCGGGTTTCTGGTACAATCTCGCGTCGGGGTCACGACGTCGTCGCGACGGTGCGCGGCGTCGACGCTCACAGCGAACACCTCCGGAGGTCGTCGCGGAACTTCTGCCAGCACTCTCGGCAGAGGAATATCTTCTCGAAGTCTGCCGTCGAGTCAGCGAAGTCACTTGCGGTGATTGTGAATCGCCTAGGATCCGTGGGGCGCTGTCGCCCGCAACGTTCGCAGCCGCGCTGTTGGTTAGTATTCTGTGCATCCGCCGTTGACGTCAGAGTTGCGTTCTTTCGCATGTCGTCGGGCCGTGTGAGGACGGCAAACCCGACCCGCTGACGGCGTGGAGCAGTGAGTTTTATACCGGAGTGTGTACTACACTCAGGTAGGACCACGCCATCGCAGGTCCGCCTAGCAGTTCTTCGTCACGGGAGTAGGTTGGCGCCCGTCCCGTGGCGAGATTCAATACGTCCTTTAGTTGCGACTCTCTGTGAATGGCTTTAACCGTTTTCCCACTACGGGCGCCAAGTTGGGAAGAAGATGGGAAAACGAATCGGAGAGAGTAGTGAAGGTTAGTCTTGGTCGCGGTCCGGGTTTATTAGCTCCCGGCGAAGGACATCGTCGTAACTGTCCCCCGGTTCTTTCAAGTTGAATAGCCAGTTTCTCGTCTCAACGCTCACGCTGATGGTAGTTCGGGTCATAGTAGTATTTCTGGATAAGCACACAGCTCAGTCGTTTTTCGCTTAGCGGTCGCCTCTGTCAGCACTTCACCCAACTTCTCTTATTCCCATCGCAGGGCGATTTCACTCCCGGCGGACGCGGCGTCCGACGCATCGAGAGCGTACTCTCGGAGAGTGTCGTGCAGGATCTGGCAGAAGTAGCTACGGCCCCACTTTCGGGTTGGTCAGTGTCCCCGGACGTGAGACTGACTCACGCCGGCAGATGGCGACTCCCCTTACCTCTCTCGTAGAGTACGCGGAGGACCGCTACAGACGGAGTCTCCCCCGCATGGTTAGGCAAGCCGCGTGTCCCCTACCACGCTCCATTTTGACAGGGCATGGATCGTCACGGAGGTT
>NZ_FOOQ01000009.1 GCF_900113245.1 Halopelagius inordinatus | reverse complement strand
CGTTTAGCCCGCAAGCACTAACAGACCAAGCCATACTCATACTGCATCGGACCCACCATATTCCGATGAAACGGGTTCAGGCGTTAACTGGATTGCACGTACATATCGGTCAGAGTAGACCCACCGAGACTGGTATCACAATGGTTCGATTCCGTTGCTCGGCGTTAAGGCGGCCACAGCAGTGGGGTCACACCCGTACCCATCCCGAACACGGAAGTTAAGCCCACTCGCGTTTCGGTCAGTACTGGAGTGTGCGAACCTCTGGGAAATTCGATTCGCCGCCTCCACTCATACGAGGCCCACACTATCGGAGTGTGGGCTTTTTTCATTTCGAACGGGAGCATACGGCGAGTGGCGACACTCCCCCACACGGTCCACGTACCGGAGACCGCTAGGCTTAAGCGCGAGACGGGAATACGATTACCTGCGCCAAGGTGGCAGAGTTCGGCCTAACGCGTTCGCCTGCAGAGCGAATCTCCGCCGGTTCAAATCCGGCCCTTGGCTTTCTCTCGGTTCCGTTTTCGTTCGAGAGCGACGCCCTCCGTTCACGTCGGCGGGAAACCGATTTAGGAGTGGCGTCCGACCACGAACCGTGACAGAACGTTACGACTGCATCGTCGTCGGCGTCGGCGGCATGGGAAGTGCGACGGCGTTTCACCTCGCAGAGCGCGGAGCGGACGTTCTCGGTCTCGAACGGTACGATATCCCTCACGAGATGGGGTCCTCGCACGGCGTCACGCGTATCATCCGGAAGGCACAGTACGAGGACCCCGCGTACGTCCCCCTCGTCCGTAGAGCGTACGACCTCTGGGCGGAGTTAGAGGAACGGACGGGTCGAGAGTTGCTGCACGTCACGGGCGGTATCGACGCGGGTCCCCCCGAAAGCGAAGTGTTCGCGGGGTCGGTACGGTCCTGTGAGGAACACGACATCGACCACGAAGTGCTCTCGGCGGACGAGGTCAACGACCGGTTCCCCGGGTACGACCTGCCCGCGGGTCACCGTGCGGTGTACCAACCCGACGGAGGGTTCCTCGTTCCCGAACAGTCCATCATCGCGCACGTTGAGGCCGCACAGGAGGCGGGCGCGGAGGTTCGCGCGCGAGAGTCAGTCGTCGACTTCGCTCCCCTTCCCGATGGCGGGGTTCGCGTCACGTCCGAGAAGGCGACGTACGAGGCGGACCGTCTCGTCGTCGCCGCGGGCGCGTGGGCGCGCGAACTCGTTCCCGAACTCTCAGAACTCGCGGTTCCCGAACGACAGGTACTGGCGTGGCTTCGTCCGAGAACGCCCGAACAGTTCGACGCGTCGAACTTCCCGGTGTTCGTCCACGCCGCCGACGACGGCCACTACTACGGCTTCCCGCGGCACGACGTCCCCGGCTTCAAGTTCGGGAAGTTCAACCACTTCGGAGAGACGGTAGACCCGGACACGATGAACAGAGAACCGCGCCGCGAGGACGAGGAGATGCTCAGAGCGTACGCCGAACGGTACTTCCCCGATGGTGCGGGGCCGACGATGCGACTCGCCACGTGCATGTTCACCAACACGCCGGACGACCACTTCGTGTTGGACACCCTCCCGGACCACCCGCAGATCACGGTCGGTGCCGGATTCTCCGGCCACGGGTTCAAGTTCGCCAGCGTCGTCGGCGAAGTGCTCGCGGACCTCGCTCTCGACGGCGAGACCGACCACGACGTCGGCCTGTTCGGACTCGACCGATTCGGTCGGACGTGAGACGGTCTCTCCATCGACGAACGGTGGTTCGACTCTCGAATACGGGTCCACCGAAACGGTAACCGTTATACGCCGTCTATCCCATGCTCGAACTATGCAACGACGTGCCGCGGCTATCTACGTCGCGTTCTTCTTAGTCATCGGTGCGGCCTCGTACTCGCTCATCGCGACCGCACAAACGCCCGAGATACAGTTCCAGAACCCGGATTACTCGGTCTCACAGGGTGACACGTTCGACGCGAACGGCCAGACGTACAACGTGAGCAGCATCTCCGCCACCGAGGAGGAAGGCGGCCACGGCGGCGGTGCCACCCTCGTTCGGTCCGGGGAGATGACCTACACCGAGCAGTCCGCGGAGTACACGGAGACGTGGGAGAACAACTCCTCGGTGACGGTCGGAGACGGCAACTGGACCGTCCTCGTCCCCGAGGATTCGAACGCGTCGCAGTTCACGCTTCGACAGGACGTAGACCGGACGCAGATACTCGAACAGGACCCGAACGCCGACAACGAGACGGTGACGCGGAACGGACAGGAGTACGTCGTGCAGAACGAGGGCGGTAGCACGACGCTTATCCTCGCAGACGAGTACTTCCCGACGCCGGAGACGCGACAGGTCTCGGTGGGAGAGAGCCTCCAGTATCAGGGTAACCAGACGAACGTCGAGAACGTGACCGAAAGCGGCGTCGAAGTCACGTGGACGGCACCGCGGACGAACACCATCGAAGCCTCCGACGACGGCAACGTGACGCTGGGCGACCAGACGTACCTCGCGCACTTCCCGGACAACGAGACGATGCAACTGACGAGCGACTTCGAGAACTACCAGGCCCAACAAGAGGAGATAGAGTCCTTCCACACCCGCGAGAACGGTCTGTGGGGTATCGTCATCCTCTGTGGCTCGGTTGTGGCCCTCCTCGTGGGGCTGGCGTTCCTCCCGTCCCGGTACTGAACGCTCCGAACCGGTCCGCGGATTCGACTCCCGCGACGCGCTTTTTCGTCGCGCCGCCTCCGAGATAGCTCGGTATGCCGGACGCTACCACGAGTCTCCCATAACTTAAACGTCTACGTTACCTAATTGGAGTGTGAGCGAAGAATCAGGGCGTCGGAACCTCCGAATGCCCAACGACGACGAAGTGTTCGCCGTCGTGACGCAGCACCTGGGTGGGAACCACGTGCGCGTCCGATGCGCGGACGGGGAGACTCGTCTCGGCCGGATTCCCGGTCGGATGAAGTACCGAAACTGGATCAACGAGGACGACGTCGTGCTCGTGGAGCCGTGGTCTTGGCAAGACGAGAAGGCCAACATCGAGTGGCGATACTCGAGCGAAGACGCAGAGCAACTCCGCGCCGAAGGCCACATTCAGTAATCTTTCTTCAGTCTCGCGGCGTCCGCCCGTGAGAGTCTCGGTCCCGAGATTTCGACCACGTTCTCCAGCGACCGCTCGTTCGAGAGGGGGTCTCGGCGAACGGATAAAAGAGGCTGGGCGTTCTACGCTGAGGCGTGTCCGATAACCGTGACGACGACTTCGACGCTCGTGCCGCGAGCGACGGCGTAGGCGACGCGCCGAGCGTCACCTGCACCGTCTGCGACCACGAGTGGACGCTCGCGTACGAACTCGACGAGATGCAACTCGGCAACCAGTCGTTCGAGCAGTTCGCGCTCGACCACATGCGACACACGGGTCACTTCCCCGACGACGTGCGGCCGTGGGTCGCAGACTGCAGGCAGTGTCGAGAGGGCGAAGAGTTCCTCTCTGAGAGTCCCGCCCGTCGGTGGGCCAAGACGCACGCGCGCCACACGCGCCACAGCGTCTCTCTCAGCCACGAGGACGAAACGAGCGTCGTCGACCCCGAGTGAGGCGGTGTCGTTACGGCGTGATGACGGCGCGGCCCTCGATTTCGCCGTGTTCGAGTCTCTCCGCGACGGTGTTTATGTCGTCGAGGTCGTAGACGGACGTCTTCAGGTCGACGTCGCCGCGGTCCACGAGTCGGACCAGTTCCTGTAGTTCCGTGTACTGGCCGACGAGAGTGCCGCGGAACCCGAACTCGCCGTCGACGAGCGTCTGAGACGGTTCGTGGACGTGGCCGCCGTAACCGACGACGTGGTGGTCGCCGCCCGGGGCGGCGATGTCGGGTCCGAGCGACGTCGTCTGGTCGGCGCCGACGAAGTCGAGAATCTGTTCGACGCCCCGCCCGTCGGTGATGTCGTCGAGTTCGCCCGGCACGTCCTCACCGGAGGGGTCGACCGTGTGGTGCGCGCCGAGGTCGGCCGCGAGTTCGCGAGCGCTCTCTTTCAGGTCGAGTGCAGTGATCTCTGCTGCGGTTATCGCGTCGAGACACTGCAGACCGATGTGGCCGAGTCCGCCGACGCCGATGACGACGGCGTGGTCGCCGGGGTTCAGTTTCTCTGCGGCTTTCTTGACGGCGTGGTAGGCGGTGATACCCGCGTCGGCGTGCGGTGCGATTTCGGTCGTGTTCACCTCGTCGGGGAGAGGGATGACCGCTCGGTCGTTCGTGAGGAGATACTCGGCGAACCCGCCGTCGGTGGTGAGGCCGGGGAACGAGACGTTCTCGCAGTACATGTCCTCGCCGAGGCGGCACTGCCGGCAGGTGCCGCAGGTCATCACCGGGTGACAGATGACCTTGTCGCCCACTTCGACGGTCTCTACTTCCCCGCCGACTTCGGCGACCCGCCCGGCGTTCTCGTGGCCGAGGGTCATCGGCAGGTCTTGGTCGACGTAGTCCGTCCACATCCCCTCTATGATGTGGTTGTCGGTCTGGCACCATCCGGCGCCCTCCACCTCGACGACGACGTGGTCGGACCGCGTCGCGTCGGGTCGGTCCACGTCGTCGATGTTCAACGCGTTCGCCATGTCGTCGGTGTACTCGTGCAGTCTCGCGGCTTGCATGATTCGTTAGAACGTGCCACGGTAAATATAATAAATGTTTGTCAAATATCTACGCGAGGTGGTAATTATGAGATTAATATACATAATGAATGTACATAATAGTTATACTCGACCGGCCGTCACACTCTGTCACAATGTACCGAGGAACAGGCGAGGGACGGTGGGAGAACGAAGACGACGTGTTCGTCATAGACGCCCACCTCCACTTTTGGGACGCGAGTAAGGAGAACATCGTCCACGAGGGCGGCGAGGAGTTCATCCGGTGTTTCTACGACTACCACACCGGGTTCACCCCCGCGGAACGCGAGTGGACCTTAGAGGAGTACCGGAAGTACTCCGAAGACAGGATGCTGAACGACCTGTTCGGCAACGGGATGGTGGACATGGGCATCTTCCAACCCACGCATCTCCACGAGTTCTACGACGAGGGGTTCAACACCGTCGAGGACAACGTCGAGTTCGCCGACGAACACCCGGAGCGATTCGTCGTCAACGGTCGGTTCGACCCAAGAGAGGGTGAGGCGGGGCTTCGAGAACTCGAACGGCAAAAAGAGAAGTACGACATAAACGGCGTGAAACTGTACACCGCCGAGTGGCGCGGCGACTCGAAAGGGTGGCGACTCGATAGCGACGAGGCGTTCGAGTATCTCGAAAAGTGCGTCGAACTCGGCATCGACAACGTCCACCCGCACAAGGGGCCGACCATCCGCCCGTTGAACCGCGACGCGTTCGACGTCGCCGACGTCGACGACGCCGCCACCTCGTTTCCCGAACTGAACTTCGTCGTCGAACACGTCGGCCTGCCGCGCCTCGACGACTTCTGTTGGATTGCGGCCCAAGAACCGAACGTCTACGGCGGACTCGCGGTGGCCGCCCCGATGGCGCAGAACCGCCCGCGGAAGTTCGGCGAGATAATGGGCGAACTGCTCTACTGGTTGGGCGAGGACCGAATCCTGTTCGGAAGCGACTACGCTCTCTGGAACCCCGACTGGCTGGTCGAAACGGTGATGAACGCCGAACTGACAGAGGAGCAACGAGACGAGTACGGCGTCGAACTCACCCCGAACGTCATGCGGAAGATAATGGGCGAGAACGCCGCGGAACTGTACGACATCGACATCGAAGCCAAAAAAGAGCAGTTCGCCGACGACGCGATAACCGAAGAGTACGGGCTCGAAACGCACTACGAACAGGGTGGCTCGGCCGTGGCCGACGACTGATATGTCGGTCGAACCCACAGACGACTCCGAGGGACCCGCCGGGCGTTCCAGAGAGCACCCGCCGGACCGAACGGCCGTACTCTCCGTTCTCGACAGGGTGATGGACCCCGAACTCGACCGCTCCATCGTCGAACTCGGCTACGTGGACGAGGTGCGAATCGAGTCCGACGAGGACGGTGCTCGCGTCGCAGTCGAGTTCACGCTTCCGACGGCGTGGTGTTCACCGGCGTTCGCGTGGATGATGGCGACTGACGCCCGCGACGGCGTGGAGTCGATGCGGGGCGTCGACGACTGCACCGTCCGCCTGCGAGAACACATGCACCAGACGGAGGTAAACGAGGGCGTCAACGGCGGGCGGTCCTTCGCCGACGCTTTCCCCGACGCCGAGGGCGGCGTCGCCGACGTGCGCGCGACTCTCGACTCGAAGGCGCGCGTCGCCCGCCAGTACGACGCCGTCGAGACGTTGCTCGACGCCGGACTCGGGCACGAACAGGTGGCGGAACTGACCCGCGACGACTTCGAACCGCTCCCGACGGAAGGGCGGATGGCCGTCTACGTCCGCGACCGGTCGGTCGGACTCGACGTCCCGTCGGAACCGGTCGTCCGATATCTCCGGAAGGCCGACGAAGTCGGACTGTACGACGACGGAGACGAGACGGCGTCTCGCGGCGGAGAGGACAGACTGTTTCGGACGCCCGAGGGCGACCCGATACCGCCCGCCCGGGCCGAACTCGTCCACCGGCGCGCCAGACTGGCCAAGGTCAACATGAGCGGTCAGGGCGGCGTCTGCGACGCGTTGCACGAGGCGCGGCGGGAGGAACTCGCGGACGACGACTGAGAACCGCGTCCGTCCGCCGCCGTCTCCGACGCGTCAGTCGTCGGAGCCGGGTTCGCCGTGATTCGGCCGAGAGAGACCGTACCGACCGCGCTCGCGGAAATCGCTCGCGCTCCACCCGCACGACGGACACTCGCCGCCGTCGTAATCAAACGTCGTACTACACCGGAGGCACTGCGTCTCTCGCGACATAGTGTTACGTGGTAGCTCTGCACACATATAGCTGTACCCCGACGCACCGAATTTGACGTGAGCGAAAGGGTGATATTCACTCCCATTATCATTCGTGTATGAACGTCGAACGACCCGCCGCTATCTCGCCCGAGTGGTGTCCAGATTGCGGAGAAGAGATGCGATTCAGCGGTACGCAGTCCGCGGGCTACGCGCAGTTCTTCTGTGAACCCTGCCGGTACCGCCGCGACACCTTCGTCGGCATCTCCACCGTGGAGAAAGCGGGGGCCCGCGAGGACGGCGTCGCCGCCTTCGACGCCGACGAGGCGTCGGACTGACCGGACGCTCTCGCGGCGTCAAAACGAGATGTGCGAACTCGAATTCGGTCCGTCGTCGCCGCCGTCTCGGTCGTCGATGCCGCCCTCGTGGTCGAAGTCGTACGCCGCGTCGTCGAGGTACACCGCACCGTCTTCGACGGCGACGTCCACGTCCACGAGCGTCGTCCCGTCGGCTTCTCCGTTGTCGCAGTAGCCAGAACAGGTGTCGAACGCCGACCCGTGTCTCGGGCAGACGACCTGTCCGTCGCGGACGGCCGCGCCGAACCCCCTATCGAGGCGTTGCGGCTGGTGCATACATTGGTTCACCCACGCTTCGACGCTCTCCTCGCAGGGGACCAAGATGACCTCCTCTCTCTCGCCGTACCGGTCGCGGACGGTGAACAGCCAAGAGCCGTTCTCGTGTACGTCTTCGACCGTCGTGAGTCGCGTTCGTCGTGACACAGTGTAGAGTCCGATACCCGCCGACACCTAAACGTTCTGCGGCGAATGGGGGTTCTCGGCGGCCGGACGCCGCCTCCCACCGCTACCGCGACGCGTCGTCGCTCTCGTCGCCCGCGACTGCGCCGACCAACCGCCGAACCGCCGCCATCTCTCCGTCGCCGAGGGCGTGGCCGAGTCCCTCGTACGTCTCGACGGTCACGTCGGCGTCGAGACGGCGAACCACCGCCGCCGACGCGCGGACGCGTTCGGACGCGACGTGCGGGTCCTCGTCGCCGCAGCCGAGATACACCGGCGTCCCGTCGAGCGACCCAGATACCGCTCTGTCGGCCGGGTTCGGACCGAACAGGCCACCGGCGAGGACGGCCACGCCGCCGTACCGTCTCGGGCGCGCCGCGGCGAACTCGGCGGCGACGCACGCGCCCTGCGAGAATCCGACGAGGACTGTCCGTTCGGGCGGCACCCCCGCCTCCCCCGCCGTCTCGACTGCCCGGGCGACGAGGCGGAACGCGGAGGAGAGCCACGGTTCCTTCGTCTCCGGAGCCTCTTCCATCGGGCCGGGATACCACGCCTTCCCGGACGGTTCGGGCGCGAGATACATCGCGCCGCGCCGGTGGAACTCCTCTGTGAGTCGCAGAAAGTGCCGCGGCGAGTCGCCGCGCCCGGGGAGCATCACGACGGCAGTCGTCGCCGCCGCCCGCGGTGCCCCCGCCATCTCGATGGGTTGGCCGTCGTGCGGACCCCCGTCGGTCACCGGTCGTCCTCCTCCGGCGAGGTGAGCGTCGGCAGTTGCGACTGTATCATCTCGCGGTCCTCCTCCAACCACGACGGCAGGCGAAGCGACGCCCCCGGCGCGTCGTCGGCCGCGTCCACGCCGAGTCCGGGGCGTTCGGTGGCGAGTTCGAAGAGCACCCCGCCCGGGTCGCGGACGTACAGCGAGTGAAAGAACTCCCGGTCTTTGACGCGGGAGACGTCGAACCCCCGTTCTGAGAGGAGTTCGCGCCACTCGTGGAGTTCCGCCTCGCTCTCGACGGCGAGGGCGACGTGGTGTATCGACCCGCGGCCCTCCCGACCGTACGGCGCGTCGTCGAGGAGGAGGTCGACCGTCGCCGCCCGGCCCGACGGGAGACGGTATCGGACGGCGTCGTCCGCCTCGGCGACGAGTTCGAAGCCGAACGTCCGCAGGAGACTCGCGGTGACGTACGGACTCGTAGATCGGACTGAGACGCCGCGGACGCCGCTGATGGCCGCGTCGTCGGGAAGCGGACTCGTCCACGAGTCGCCTCCGGACGACGTGGACGCTTCGAGTTCACTCCGCTCGGCGTCCGTCTCGACCAGTTCGATTCGCGTTCCGTCGGGGTCCGAAAGAGAGAGACGGCGTTCGCCGAACCGGTCCGTCGGTCCCTCGTAGTCGACGTCGCGTTCGGCCAGTCTGTCGGTCCACTCGCCGAGCGAACCCGTCGGCACGGCGAACTGGACAGCGGAGATTCCGGGGCGGCCGTCTCGCCCGTCCACGTCCGCGGGATACGCGAACGCCGTGAGGACGGTTCCGGGGCGGCCCTCGCTATCGCCGAAGTAGAGGTGGTAGACGAACTTATCCTCGAAGTTCACCGTTCGGAGGACGAACCGGAGACCGAGAACGTCGGTGTAGAACGCCACCGTACGCTGTGGGTCGCCGGTGACGACCGAGACGTGGTGGACGCCGACCGTATCCGAGAGCATTCTCGGAGGTACGGGTCGGCGAGCAATAAGCGCGTTCGGGACGCGCGTGTAACCGGCCGACGCGAACGTCACCGGTCGAACGGACTCGCGCACTGACGTCGGTGTAACCGGGTGGCGTCCGCGTCCGCGAGTCCTTATCTGTACCCCAGACGTACGGTAGGTATGACCGACGACGACGCGCCGCCGGTGACCGCGGAGTTACCAGACAGCCCGGTTCACACGACCGGAACGGACCACGTCACCATCTGGGGGAGCAACGAGGAGGACACGCTCGCGTTCTATCGGGACCTGCTCGGGATGCCGTTGGTCCTCCGGCAACCGAACCTCGACGACCCCTCTCAGACGCACCTGTTTTTCGACACCGGCGACGGCCGCATCATCACCTTCTTCGTCGGCGACCGACCGTCGAACCCCCACGGCCAACGCGGCGCCGTCGGTGCCGTCCACCACCTCTGTTTCAGCGTCGACCCCGAACGCTACGAGGACGTGATGCGGGCACTGGAGGAGGACGGCCGCAACTACAACGTCTTCGACCGGGGCGTGTTCCACTCCATCTACACGCAGGACAACAACGGCCTCGTCATCGAACTTTCGACCGACAAGTACGACATCCCCGACGACAGACGCGCGGAGGTGCTCGCGACCACGCAGCGAATCCGCGAGGAGGACGGCGCGGACTACGCGAAGGACGAACATCTCGCGGCCGCCCTCGAAGAACTCGGCTTGGACGCGACGCCGTACGACCTGCCGGACGCCTCCTCCGGCGTCGGCGGCGTCGAGTGACCGCGCGGCATCCGCTCTTTTTCGTCCCTCTCACCGATCCGTCCCTCAGAACGGGTAGTCGCGCGCCTCTCGCTGGTGCGATATCCACTTCGTCTCGGTGACTTCGCGGAGCATCGTCTCGCTGTTGTACCCGCCCATCCCGGAGGCGGCGGTACCGCTGAAGGGGATGTGCGCCTCGTCGTTGATCGGTTGGTCGTTGATGTGGACGTGGCCCGTCTGCATGCGGTCTGCTATGTCCATCGCCGTCTCGAAGTCGCCGGAGTGGACGGACCCCGAGAGGCCGTACTCGGTGTCGTTTGCGATTTCGATGGCCTCCTCGACGTCCGAGAACGGGATGACGGGCGCGATCGGCCCGAAGTGTTCGTTGCGCGCGGCGGGCATGTCGTTGGTCACGTCAGAGAGCACCGTCGGTTCGACGACGAGGGAGTCTTCGACGTCGCCAGAAGTCGTCGACTTCTGGCTGGCTAACGAATCGCTTTGCGATTCGTGAACGCCGTCGAGTTCCGCGACTTCGCCGCCGGTTTCGAGCGTCGCGCCCGCCTCGACCGTCTCCTCGACGTAGCCGAGCATCTCGTCGCGTTGGGACTCGGAGATTATCGGACCGATGACGGCGTCCTCGTCGTGGGCGCTTCCGACCGGTAGTTCCTCGGCGCGGTCGGTCAATCGCTCGACGTACTCGTCGTAGACGTCTTCGTGAACCACGTGACGGTTGATGGAGATGCACACCTGCCCTTGGTGGACGAACGACCCGAACACCGCCCCGTCTATCGCGCGGTCCAAGTCGGCGTCCGCGGTGACGACGTGGGGGTTGTTCCCACCGAGTTCCATCGCCTGCACCGCGAGGTTCTCCGCGGCGGTGGCGGCCACCTGCCGGCCGACGGGCGTCGAACCGGTGAACGCGACCATATCGCTCTCGGGGTGTCCGGCGACGGCGTCGCCGATCTCGGACCCGCGGCCGGTGACGACGTTCAGGACGCCTTCGGGGAGGCCCGCCTCCTCGAACAGTTTCGCCAAGAGGAGACCGCCTACGATCGGCGTGTTCGTCGCGGGCTTGAGAACCACCGCGTTCCCGGTGGCGATGGCGGGCGCGACGGCGCGCATCGAGAGGTTCAGCGGGAAGTTCCACGGTGAGATGCAGGTGACGACGCCCTTCGGGAGTCGCTTGACGACGTTCTCCTTGCCGGGGACGTTCGACTGGGCGTGTTCGCCCTTCATCCGGGCGGGAAGCGTCGCCGCCTCCCCGAGGTGGTCGGATGCGATCTGGACGGACGTCTCGCCCATGATACGCGTGCCGCCCGCCTCGTACGCCAGCAGTTCGATGACGTCGTCGCTGTTCTCCTGGAGGACGCGAAGTGCCTCCTGCACGACCCGTTGGCGACGCGCCGGTGGTGCGTTCGCCCACTCTCTTTGCGCCTCCGCGGCGGACTCGTAGGCGGCGTCGACGTCGGCTTCGACGCCCGCGGGAACGTGCGCGAACGTCTCGCGGGTCGAGGGGTCTCGGTCGGCAATCGTCTCCTCGCCCGCCGAATCCGTCCACTCTCCGTCGACGTACAGTGAGTTCCAGTCTGCTTCCGTCGAGATGTCGACCATGTGGACCGTACAGTACGCTCCACGTACCCAAAGGCGCGCGACTACCGTGAGGAAACCTCGCGTACCGATAGAGTTAGATACTCCGCCCGCGCGGCCGTCAGTCGTATCCGCCGTCGAAGCGGTTGCGCGACTCGTTCCGTCCGCGTTCTGAAATCGGCGTTCGAGTTCTCGGCAGTGGGGGTTCTTCTTCCCGAATCTCCGCCGCCGACGCGCCGCGGTAACGTCGATGTAACCCGGTGACGCTCGTGCCAAGGAATAGATAAGTGCGGATAGCCCGTACAGGCGTACGACGAGAGACGGGGCGAGCCTTCGAGACTCGCTCCGCCGAGTACGCTCCCCGCAGACGAACTCATCTACCCGCCATGGCTCACACGACACAGAACGCAACCGCCTTCGACGACCTGACTCCGAGTGCGAAACTCGTGTACGTCCTGCTCCAGCGAGAATCCCCGCTGACGCAGAGCGAACTGGTCGAACGGACGCAACTGTCTCCGCGGACGGTCCGGAACGCACTCGGGCAGTTAGACGGAGCCGACTTGGTAAGCAAAGACGTCTGTCTCCGCGACGCCAGAAAGCGACTCTACTCGTCGACGGCGAGCGCGGAGTGAATCTCGTTTCCCGGTTCGATATGCGAGTCAGTATCGACGACGATTCGGGTTGTGAATATCCTAGATACAATTAATTATGATTAGTCCTGTTTGGATACTAGTCTCGAAAGACCGGCTCAAAAGCCCGATATGTGGTCGAACAGCGCATTATAGTTATTAAATCGGGCGAGAGGATACTGAAAATCAGAGCGAGTAAGTAACTCGGAGAAGTTCGTTTTGAGGCGGTCATGAATCCGAATATGGCGGTATTTGACCTCCGAGAATCTACTCGGGAGAATATTTATTTTTGGACTACGGACGAGTACTAGCGGTGTGTGGCGATACCGAACCGTCGGTTCGTCATCCTCGCGAGTCGCAGTGCCGAACCCCACACCATTACACAACTACGGGTGTAACAGACAACCACCGAGGATGTCGTCCGGTATTCTCGGACGAAATCTCTTCGACCGCCCGAACGAGAAGTCGAGAGTCGGCGAAGTACGGTCCGAGAACACCGAAGCGGAGGGAACACCGACCGTCCGGTAATATCGGCCACTACGAGTACGTCATGTTCACTTCGATGACGTTGGCCGCGCTTTTGACGCTCCGGGGGACGTCGTCGCGGTATCTCTCGTCGTTCATCCGACTCATCGGTCCGGAGACGCTGACCGCGCCGAGAACCTCGTCGGTCTGGCTCAACACCGGCGCGGCGATGCACCGCATCCCCGCGACCCGTTCCTCGTCGTCGGTCGCGTACCCCCGGTCTCTGACCGCCGCTAACTGCTCGAACAGTTCTTCGGGGTCGGTGACCGTTTTCTCCGTCACGTTCGGCATCCCCTGTTCGTCGATAATCTCCTCGACGTCGCTCCGCGGCATGTGCGCGAGAATCGCCTTTCCCAGCGCCGTCGTCTGGAGAGGGACGCGCATCCCCGGCCTCGTGTCGAGGGTGACCGCGTCTTCGCCTTTCGCCTTGTAGAGGAAGACGCCGAGTCCGTGTTCCTCTATCATCAGGTTCGCGTGTTCGCCCGTCTCGTCCGCGAGTCGGTTGACGACGGGGCGCGCGACGCGATACACCTTCATGTTCTCGCGGGCGTACCCGCCGTATTCGAGGAATCGCGCGCCGATTCGGTAGCCCTCCGCTCCCTTCACGACGAACTCCAGCTCCACCAACGTGCTCAGATGGTCGTGCGCCGTGCTCTTCGGCACCCCGAGGTAGTCTGCGACGTCGGCGACGCTCGGGTCGTCGAGTTCCTGTAACGCGTCCACTATCTCGAACGTGGTTCCCGCGGACTTCACTCGGAGTCGGTCTGGTGCGGTCATTGCTGATACTTGTTCACAGACGCCAAATAAACGTTTGGTAATACCGGACGGCAAATCGGAGGGTCGATAGCTCGTAGCGGGCCGCACGGCCGTCCGTCTGTGTGTTCCGCTCGACTGCCGTCTATCGGCTCATACCGGATACGACTTCGTCCCCGTCCGACCGTGAGTGGTTCCGTGTCTCCGCGGTTCTCCTCCGAGCAGTCGCCGACGCGGAGACGAGAGACACCGGAGACGACGAAAAAGCGACCGCCTGACCGTCAGCGACCGATCGCTCGTTCGAACGCCCGGCCCATCATCCAGTTCCGGTCGGCGGTGCTGAGTCCGTCCACCCGCTCTATCCACGTCACGCACTCCTCGTACGTCGATTCGTCGCTGACGTTCGGGTAGTCCGCACCCCAGACGACTCTCTCTTTGCCGAACCGCTCTAAGAGCCATCTGACGTGGTCGTGCACGTCTTCGTAGGGGTACGACTCCTCAGACCGGTGCTGTACCTCCGACACCTTCGCGTAGACGGTGTCGTACTCGGCGAGTTCCGCGTACCGCGCGAACGCAGAGTCGTCGGGAGACTCGTTCGGGTCGGCGTGCGAGAAGTGGTCGATCAGGTAGGTCAGTTCGGGGTACGTCTCGACGAGTTCGACTACCTGGTCGAGTTGGTCGACGTGCGCGAGTATCTGCACCGCAGCGTCCGTCTCGCGGGCGGCGTCCCAAAACTCCGTCTCGTCTTTGGCTTCGCGAAGCCACTCCGCCGAGGGGTCGAACGTCTCCCACATCCGGTCGTACGGACAGATAGCGCCGAGGCGGAAGCCGACTATCCCGTCGTTGCCCATCAGATTTCTGAGCCTCTCGCCCGCGCCCTCCGCGAACTGGTCTACCATCACGACACCGCTGAGTCTGTCGTACTCCGTCGCCGCTTTCACCGTGTACCAGTTGTCCGTCCACTCGCAGATGGGGTAGCCGACGACGACTGCCTCGTCTACGCCCGCCTCGTCCATGTCCGCGAGCAACTTCTCTGCGGTGTAGACGGCGTCCACGTCGAACGTCTCGACTAACTCCACGATGTCGCCGTTCACCCACGGATGTTCGCGACTCGGGCGTCCCCACGCGTGTGTGTGACTGTCTACGACCATCGTTCGAGGGGACACCCCGCCCGCTGATAAATCATTCCTCGGGGAAAACCGCTTTGTAGGGGTCGAGCGATGTGGTCTCATGGAACGAATCGCGTTTCACCTGCGGATAGCGGACGGACACAGAGAGGCGTACCGACGGGCCCACGAGGACGTCCCCGAGGCCCTAGAGGAGGCGTATCTCACCTCCGGCGCGGGTCTCGAGACGTACAGCGTCTTCGAACGGGACGGACACGTCTTCGGCTACATGGAACTCGAAGACGTGGAGACGATTCGCCGCGTGATGGAGTCGAGTGAGGCACAGGCCGACTGGAACGAGGTGATGGACCCCATCCTCGAAGACGGTGGCGGCGACGTCTGGATGGACGAAGTCTACCGGATGAAGTAGCCCGGAGAGAAACGACGGTCGGAGAGCGTCCTCAGTTGACGGTGAACCCGCCGTCCACGTTGAGGGACTCGCCGGTTATCCACGCCGCCTCCTCCGAGAGGAGGAAGGTGACGGCGTGTCCGACCTCTTCCGGTCGGCCGATGCGGTTCAACACGTGCATCTCCACCGTCTCGGCCAGAACCTCCTCGGGCGTCGTCCCGGCCTGTTCCGCGTTCTCCTCTAACCACGCCTCGACCATCGGCGTGTCGATGGTGCCGGGGTTGACGCTGTTGACCGTGATGCCGTCGTCCGCGAGTTCCTTCGCGAGGACGACGCCGAACGCGGTGACGCCCGCTTTCGTCGCGGCGTAGACGCCCTGTCCGGGGAACGGCCGAACCGCGCCGACGGACGCGACGTTAACGATGCTCCCTTCGATGCCCGCCTCGCGCATGCGGGTGGCGACGGCTTTCGAACAGAGAAAGACGCCCTTGGCGTTGACGTCCATGTGGCGGTCCCACTGTTCTTCCGTCGTCTCCAGTACGGGAATCGACTGTTGGACGCCCGCGTTGTTCACGAGTCCGTCCACGGGGCCGAACGCTTCGACTGCGGCGTCGAGTGCGCCCTCTATCGCCGCGGCGTCGGTCACGTCCACCTCGTACACCGCCGCCCGCCCGCCCTCCTCGCGGACGAGTTCCGCCGTCGTCTCGGCGTCCTCGGCGTTCACGTCGAAGATGCTCACGTCCGCCCCCGCGCGGGCGACTCTGGTCGCGATTCCGCGCCCGATTCCCTGCGCCGCGCCGGTCACGACGACGTGTCTCTCGGCGAGTCTATCGTCTCGCATACCGACCGTCTCTCCGGCGGGAAAATAACTCTACTGAACGCGGGCGTTCGCGGTTACTCCGCGAACGTGAACACCGGTTTACACGTCTCGGAGTTCAAGAACGCCTCGAACGCGCCCGTCGGGTCGTCGACGGAGTAGGAGTCGTCGACGATGGCCGCCGGTTCGATAGCGCCGTTGTCCATCAGTCGAAGCGCCTGTTCGAAGTTCGTCCACGTCGACCCGTAGGAGGTGTTCAGGTCGACTTCGCTCCGAACGAGGGGTGTCATGAACACCTCGCTCTCCTCGCCGGGGAGTCCGACGACGACTATCTGGCCGCCCTTGCGGACGCGTTCTGCGGCCATCTCGACGCCCGATTTGTGTCCCGTCGTGTCGAAGACGACGTCGAATCCGATGCCGTCGGTGAACGACTCCGTCTCGGCTTCCAAGTCGTCGTCGTCGAGATTGACAGTCTCTATGCCCTGTTCTTCGAGCAGAGGGAGGCGGTAGTCGGTGTCGCGCCCGAGTCCCGACACGAGGACGTTCGCGCCCAGAGAGTCCGCGATGCACGCGGTGAGGACGCCTATCGGTCCCGGTCCCTCCACGAGGACGTTGTCGCCGGGCGTCGTCACGGACTGGTCGAAGACGGCGCGGGCGGCGATGCTCGTCGGTTCGGTGATGGCGGCGTGGGCGAGTGGAACGTCCGAGGGGACGGAGTGGAGGTGTTCGGGACGGACAGTCACGTACTCGGTGTACGCGCCGTCGCGGTGCATTCCGGTGATAGAGAAGTTCTGACAGACGTTCGGCTGGCCGTTCTTGCACTGGAAACAGGAGCCGCAGTCGTGAATCGGTTCCTCTACGACTTTCTCTCCGGCCTCGAAGCCCTCCACGTCGTCGCCGACGCTCTCTACGACGCCGGCGTACTCGTGGCCCATCACCCGCGGAATCGGTATCCACTCGTAGCCGCCTTCGTAGCGGTAGGCGTGGGCGTCGCTTCCGCAGAGACCCGCGGCGTGGACGCGGACGAGGACTTCTTCGGAGTTCGGTACCGGCCGTTCGCGCTGTTGGACCTCGACGGATTCGGGTCCGGTCTGAACGATAGCTTTCATTGTGTACACGTAACGCTCGTCGGCGACGAAGCGTTCGAAGATGGATTCGGGCCCGTCGCCTTATAATTTAGGCCGGGGGCGTCGGCGAGGCGGCGCACAAAGGTTTATAGTTCCGTTCTCTGTGGTTCGAGGCAAGGGCCGAGAGCGTCTGCGGTCCGGTAGTACCCATGGAAATCACCGATATTTCAGCGACAAAAGTCAGCACCGAGTCGTGGGGCGAGTTCGTCGAGTTCCCGCTCGTTACCGTCATGAGCAAGTTCGACGACTACAACAACGCCGACGGCGACAACCCGCAGGCCCGCCGCAAGTGGATGGGTCCCGTCGGCGACGTCGTCGTCGAAGTCGAGACGGACGCCGGCATCACCGGCGTCGGACACGGTAACTGGGCGACGGGAGCTATCGCCACCATCGTCGACGAGACGCTCTCGAAGCTCGTCGTCGGCGAGGACCCGACGCAGCGAGAGCGTCTGTGGGACATGATGTACCGCGCGACCATCCCGTTCGGTCGGAAGGGCGCGGCCATCGAAGCCATCAGCGCAGTCGACCTCGCCCTGTGGGACATCGCCGGTAAGGAGGCCGACAAGCCCGTCTACGAACTGCTCGGCGGACCCGTACGGGACGAAATCCCCGCCTACGCGAGCAACCTCCACCCCGTCGACCTCGAAACGCTCGAACGGGAGGCGCTCGACTACGTCGAACAGGGGTTCGACGCGATGAAGCTTCGGTTCCAGTACGGCCCCGAGGCGGGCCGCGAGGGCATGCGGAAAAACGAGGAGTTGGTGAAGACGGTACGAGACGCCGTCGGCCACGATATCGCCGTCGCCGGAGACGCCTACATGGGCTGGACCGTCCGCTACGCGAAGAAGATGCTCGGCCGGTTGGAGAAGTACGACGTGGAGTGGGTCGAAGAACCGGTCATCCCCGACGACTTGGACGGCTACGCCGAGGTTCGCGCCTCCTCGGACGTTCCCATCTCGGGCGGCGAACACGAGTTCACCCGCTGGGGGTACAAGGAGATGCTCGAAAAGGAAGCGGTCGACATCCTTCAACCCGACGTCCACCGCATGGGCGGGTTGACCGAACTACTGCGCGTCGACGCGATGGCCAGTGCGCACGACGTTCCGATAATCCCGCACTCGGGGACGAACCCGCACCTGCACTTTATCGCCGCCTCTGCGAACTCCCCCATGGCGGAGTACTTCCCCATCCCCGAGTGGTACAAAGAGCAACAGGGCGACAAGGAGTCGACGTACGCCGACGCCATCTACCAGCACCCGCCGAACGCCGAGGACGGCGTCATTTCCCTCCCCGAGGGCGTCGGTCTGAGCGCCGAACTCAACCGCGAGGCCCTCGACCACTTCGCAGTGGAGTGACCGTGTCCGAGATTAGCTTCGAGTACAACGTGCCGGTGTTCGCGGGCGCACCCGAATCCGGGACCGACCCCGTCCACCGCGACACGCCGTGTTACGAGACGCTCGACTGGGAGACGACGAAGACGGGCGTCGAGACGGCGGAGAAACTCGGCTTCGACGCGGCGTGGGCGCCGGACCACCTGATGCTCGGGCGCGACAACGCGGAGTACGAGTGCTGGACGCTCCTGAGCGCTCTCGCCGGGTCCACCGACGACATCAACCTCGGTTCGCTGGTCCTCTGTAACGACTACCGAAACCCCGCGTTGGTCGCGAAGATGGCCGCCACCCTCGACGTGGTAAGCGGCGGCCGACTCGAACTCGGACTCGGCGCGGGGTGGCACGAACCCGAGTACGAGGCGTACGGCTGGGAGTACCGCGACGGGTTCGACCGACTGATGCGCTTGGACGAATCCATCCGCCTGATAAAGCGGATGTGGGACGCCGGGAGCGACGGCGCGAGTTTCGACGGCGACCACTACCGGATAGAGGACGCCTACTGCTCGCCGCCGCCGGTACAAGAGCCACATCCGCCGATACTCGTCGGCGGGCAGGGTGAGGAGGTGACGCTCAAACTGGTCGCGAAACACGCCGACGTCTGGAACACGGACGTGTTCAACGGCGACGTGGACACCTTAGAACACAAGATCGGAGTCATCGAAGACCACTGCGAGACGGTCGGCAGGGACCCGGCGGACGTCGAGTACTCGTGGGACGGCCACGTCATCTGCACTCGCGACGAGGAGAAGTTAGACCGCATCCTCGACTTGATGTTGCCCATCCAGTTCGAAGAGGAGTACCAAGACCAAGCGAACATCGAGACGGAGGCGGACGCCCGCGACTACTTCGTGATGGGCACGCCCGAACAGTGCGCCGAGGCCATAGAGAGGCGCATCGACGCGGGTGTGACGAAGTTCCAGGGCTGGTTCGTCGACTTCCCCGACACCGACGGGATGGAACTGTTCGCCGACGAAGTGATTCCGCAGTTCGACTGACCCAAGACGCGACGGGTCCGACTCCTCTGTCGGCGCGGCCGGAAGTCCAATCTCTTCTATAACCCGTTCGACGGACGATACGAGACGACCGGATTCGTGATTCGGCGGAATATCGGGGCATAAACGCCCGATACCTACAGTTCACTAAAACCTTGCTTCAGAACAGTCGCAAACGTTCCGGGTCCAGATATCGATTGTACCGGCTAGCGTGGCGCACAATAGCCGATTTGAGGGGAATTCATCCGAGTTCGACGAGAAGCGGCAGCTCCCGATAGGAATAAAACAAGTTAGACTATACTCGGCGGAACCGGACGCGCTTCGTCGTCGGTTTCGGGCCGTCGAGTTCAGGGTGTGACGAGTATCTTCCCGACGCTCTCGCGGTTCTGCATCGCGGCGAAGGCGTCGCCCGTCGAATCGAGCGAGAACGCCTCGTCTATCTCCGGGGCGAGTTCGCCGTCGGCGACGAGTTCGACCAACCGCTCTAACTCGGTCTGAGTGCCCATGGTGCTGCCGACGATACGCTTCTGTTGGAGAAACAGGTCGGGAACGTTGATTTCTGACGTGCCGCCCGCGGTGCGGCCGCAGACGACCATCGTCCCGGCGCGGCGGAGGACGTCCAACCCGAGTCCGGTGTACGGGCCCCCGAGGTGGTTCACCACCGCGTCGGGGCGGCCGATTTCGACCACGGCCTCGCGGAGTTCGTCGGGGTCGGTCCCCTCTACGGCGTGGTCCAACCCCAGTTCGTCGAGTCTGTCGAGTTTCGACGCCGACGAGGAGGTGCCGACGGTCCGAGCGCCGAGGACGTCCGCGAGTTGGACGCTCGCGACGCCGACGCCGCCCGTCGCGCCCGGAACGAACACCGAGTCCGCGGGCGAGACGTCCGCGCGCCGGAGCATGTGGTAGGCGGTCACGTACGCCGTCGGGAGGGCGGCCGCTTCCGCGGCCGAGACGGACTCCGGGAGCGAAACGAGTCGGTCGGCGTCGACGCGCGCCGACTCCGCGAGGCCGCCGTGGTACAGAGAGAAGTTCTCACAGAGGTTCTCCGGCCCCTCGCGGCAGAACCGGCAGGTCCCGCAGGTCTCGTTGGGACAGAGGACGACGCGGTCCCCGGGTTCGACGCCGGTCACCCCGTCGCCGACGCGTTCGACGACGCCCGCGACGTCGAGACCGCTGACGAACGGGAGGTCCGCGGCGTCGACCATCGCGGAGTCGCCCTCCAGTATCCAGAGGTCGTGTCGATTCAGAGCGCACGCCTCGACGCCGACGACGGCCTCGCCGGGGTCGGGGTCCGGCGTCGGTCGGTCGACGACGGTCACTCCGTCCGGTCCCGTGAGTTCGCCGAATGCTGCGACACGCATCGTCTCACAGTTCGCCCGCAGACGCATAATCGTGGGTGGCGTCGGTATCGCCCGCCGCGGTTTCGCGCGGCCGGTCGTACCCGCCGCGAGACGCGGTTCGACGCTCAGTCGTCGGACGAGGCCGACGACCGGTCGTCGCCGTCGTCCGAACCGCTATCGACGGTATCCCCGGTCTGCGTCTCGGCCAGTTCGCCGCGACGAACCGCCGTCCGGAGGCCGATATGCGCGACGGTGGCCGCGTGTTCGGCCGTCTGGCGGACGCTGTCGAGGGCGCGGGTGAGTCGGTACTCGCAGTCGGACGCCTCGAACAGTCGGCGGTCGATTCGTTCTGTCTCCTCGCGCACTCGGTCCCGCGCGGCCAACGCCGCAAACGCCGTCTCTGCGTCCGCGTCTGCGACGGTGGTGTCCACCGCGTCGGTGACGGCCTCTCGCGCGGTAGCGGCGACGGCGGCGACGTCGTCGGCCGCCGGTATCTCCGTCGGGTCGTCTACCGCGGATGCGACGCGCGCGATGCGTTCTGCGTGGTCCGCGATACGATTCAGTTCCCGCGCCGTCGCGTGCAACCGGAACAACTCCTGACGCGTCACGCCGAGTGCGTCTATCTCGTCGAGGCGCGCCAGTCCGCGTCCGAACTGTCGGTCGACCATCGCGTAGAGGCGGTCGGCTTCGCCGTCGCGGTCGGTCACGGCCTCGGCACATCCGTCGCCGGTCAGGGCGGCCGTCGCCTCTCGGTGCATGGACAACGCGACGAACTGGAGGTGACGGACCGACTGCCGCACCGACACGTCGCCCGCGTCGAGCAGGTTTCGGACGACGACGCGGTCATCGGACTC
Source organism: Halopelagius inordinatus (assembly GCF_900113245.1). NCBI lineage: Archaea > Methanobacteriati > Methanobacteriota > Halobacteria > Halobacteriales > Haloferacaceae > Halopelagius > Halopelagius inordinatus. The sequence goes on along the minus strand of NZ_FOOQ01000009.1, from coordinate 47,302 downwards.
CTCGTCGACCGTCATCCCGGCCAGACTCCGCGTCACTCGCCTCACCGCCCGTCGCTGTTCGGGCGTGAGTCCGTCGGCGGCGTCGAGAACGACCGCCTCGTGACCTCCGGCGTAGGCCGCTCGAAGCGTCTGTTCTACGCGGTTCGGGGGTCCGTCCGTGACCTGGACGGTCGTCTCCTCGGCCGAGTCGTACTCGCGGTCGGGCGCTTGAACGACGAGTAGACCGTCGATGTGCGTGTGTAGGTCCACGACCGTACCCGCGGTAACGCCTTGGGACTCGGCCCACTCTCGCGGGAGCGAGACGGTGAACGTCCCGTTGCTGACCCGCTGAATTTTGCGCGTTTCCATGGCTACGGCTGACGAGTGGACCGTGACCGGGTCCACGGGGCGAACGCGGCCGACGGCCGGTTCGACGTTGCTCTCACGCGTTTCACCCGAACTTTCCGGAGATGTAGTCTTCGACGCGACTGCTCTTCGGGTTCTCGAACACCTGGTCGGTGTCGCCGTACTCGACGAGTTCGCCGCCGGTCAGGAAGACGGCCGTCTGATCGGAGATGCGCGCGGCCTGTTGCATGTTGTGGGTGACGATGACGACGGTGTACTCCTCGGAGAGGTCGTGGATGAGGTCCTCTATCTTCGCCGTCGCGATGGGGTCGAGAGCGCTCGCGGGTTCGTCCATGAGGATGACCCCGGGGTCGGTCGCCAGCGCACGAGCGATGCAGAGACGCTGTTGTTGTCCGCCCGAGAGTCCGAGAGCGTTGTCGTCGAGGCGGTCTTTCACCTCGTCCCAGAGGGCCGCCTGCGTGAGCGACCGTTCGACGAGTTCCTCCTCGTACTCCTCGTCGCTCCGGCCGAGCAACCGGGCGAGAAAGCTCTTTTCGATGTCGCCGTGCTTCCGTGGCCCGTAGGAGATGTTGTCCCGAATCGACTTCGGGAACGGGTTCGGCGACTGGAACACCATGCCGACCCGCTTGCGGAGTTCGACCAGGTCGACGCCGTCTTGGTATATCTCGTCGCCGTCGAGTCGCACCGACCCGTCGATTCGCGCCGATTCGATTCGGTCGTTCATCCGGTTCAGACACCGCAGGAACGTCGATTTCCCGCACCCGGAGGGGCCGATGAGGGCCGTGACGCTCTCTTCGGGAATCTCCATCGAGACGCCCTTTAGCGCGTGGTCCTCGCCGTAGTAGACGTCCAGGTCGTCGACGGCGAGTTTCGCTCGGCTCTCGAAGTCGTACTCGGTCCACTCCGGGTCCGTCTGCTCTCGCGTCTCTCCGCTCGTCGTCTGGAGCGGTTGGTCGGTGCTTTCCTCCGTCTTGGATAGCTGTCTTTCGCTCATTGTTACTCTCTGAGTTTACTGCGGAAGTAGTACCGCGCGGTGATGCCGACCGCGTAGAACGACAGAACGACGATGAGAAGGATGAGCGCCGTCGCCCAGCGGAACTCGTCGGCGTTGCCGACGTTGCTCGACGCGCCGACGCCCGCGGTGATGAGCGCGTACAACTGGTACGGGAGCGCGGACGTCGCCTGCATCAGTTCGGGATTGGCGACGAACGGGGCCGAGGACGTGAACTCGAAGCCGCCGACGACGTCCACCGTCTGGCTTCCGGGGATGAACACGCCGCCTGCCATCGTCAACAGGATGGGTGCCGTCTCGCCCGCGATGCGGCCGACACCGAGGATGACGCCGGTGACGACACCGGGTAACGCCGCGGGCAGGACGACGCTTCGTATCGTCTGCCACTTGGTCACGCCGAGGGCCGCGCTGGCATCGCGGTACTCGTCGGGGACCGAGAGCATCGCCTCCCGACTCGTGATGAGCACGAGAGGAAGAAGCATGAACGAGAGCGTCAGCATCCCGGCGAGCAGCGACTTCCTGTTGCCGAACCGCGGGACGAGAAACGCGTACCCGAACAGACCGAAGACGATGCTCGGAGTGCTCCAGAGCCCGTTCGTGGCGACTTCGACGGCCTGCGTGAACGGCCCTCGTTCGGCGTACTCGGTGAGGAAGATGGCCGCGCCGATGCCGAGGGGAACCGCGACGAGCATCGCTCCGGCGACGAGCCAGAACGTCCCGGCGATGGCCGGTAGGACGCCGTTGAAGTCGTTTATCAGCCCGACGCCGTTCATGACGAACGGCCAGTCGAGGGGCCACGTGAACGAGACGGTCTGTCCGAAGAGCACGACGACGGACTCCGGGCCGGTTCCGAGTCCGACGCTCAGACCGCGGAAGAGGCCGGGAGTCCCCTTGACGATGGTGAACCCCATCAGCACGAACAGGACGCCGACGATGGCGACGGCGTTCAGGTAGACGAGCAGGTACGCGCCCATGTGCCGCCCGCGAGCGCCGAACCCGCCGTACGCCTTCGCGGCCGCCCACCCGGAGAAGAGAGAACAAAACAGCGTGACGCCGGGGACGACGAACTCGGCGGTGAACGACGCCCGCTGTGCCCAGCCGAGTTCCCACACCCACGACGGGCCGATGGCCCCGGTGAGGAAGACGAGCCCCGCAAACAGGGTCAAAGCGCCCGCCGGGAGCGTAGAGCCGAGGTCTTCCCGCAGGACCGCCGACACCGCGAAGGCCGCGCCGCCGGTCAGACCGGCGACGAAGAGCCACCCGAGAGTTCCGAGTCCGAACGACTGCGACGCGACGACGCCGCCGACCGCGAACCAGACGAGCGTGGAACTCGAAGCGGCGACTATCCCAGCGGTCGGCCTCGGTTGGGTCGCGACGTAGCCGAACCGTGAGCCGACGCCGAAGGCGATGACTGCGCCGCCCAACAGGGCGAGGAGTCCGCCGATGAGCGTGGCGAGGGGGACCCCACCGACAGAGTCAGTCAGGCTCACCTGCTCGAACAGCGCCGCGAGGGCGAGGGCGAAAAGCACCGACGCGAGTCCGACGGCCCCCGCCGCCACCGCGTCGGTCGCGGACGTGTCCTCCGTGACGAGCCTCGAACGGGTCGCTCCCGCCATCAGAGCTCACCCCCCAGTTTGTTACGCATTCGAGCTTCGATGTACTGCGACCCGAGAGAGAGGACCAAGACGGTGACGAACAGGATGATGCCCGCGACGAACAGCGCGTCCTCCTGCAGTCCGTCCGCCTCGCCGTAGTTCGACGCGATGAGTGAGGTGAGCGTCGCGTTTCCGTAGAAGACGTTGTACAGCGGGTCGGTGAGTCCGGGGACGCCCCGAAGCATCACCGTCGCGGCCATCGTCTCGCCGATAGCGCGCCCGACGCCGAGGAGGACGGCGGCCGAGACGCCCGAGAACGCCGCTGGGAGCGTGATGCTCGTCATCGTCTGCCAGTCCGTCGTCCCCATCGCCAGCGACCCGCTCTTCATCGCCTCCGGGACGCTGCTCAGGGCGTCCTCCGCGACGGAGACGACGGTCGGAAGCGCCATCAGGCCGACGACGATTCCGACGAAGAGATAGGTCCCCTGGCCGGTGATTCGGAACTGGTCGGACGCCCACGGACTCAACACGGTGAACCCGATGAACCCGTAGACGATGGAGGGGATTCCGGCGAGGATTTCGACGCCCGGCTTGACCACCTCGCGAACGGTCCGCGGAGCGATTTCGCTCAAGAACAACGCGGCGGCGACGCCGAGGGGTCCGGCGACGGCCGTCGCGATGAGCGTCACCATCACCGTCCCGTGAATCATCGGAACCATCGAGTAGCGAATCGGCGACGAAACCGCGTCCCATCGCGTCTCCGTGAACATCCGCAGGCCGGGGACGCTCACCCCCAACACCGTCTCGCTCTCGTAGAGGACGACCGGAACCGACTCGACGAAGATGAACACCGTGATGAGGAGCAGTATCAGGATGGTGGACGCGGTCATCGTCATGGTGAGTCCCTTCGCCGTCGTCTCTTGGTGGCGAATCCACCCGTACCCGACCGCCAGGAGGAAGACGACCACCGGGACGATGGTCCACGCCGACGCGGCGAGGAACCCGGCGAACGCGGCAAAGAGGGCCGCCGAACTGACGAGGACGGTCGCGAGTTCGGACGTGCTGGCGTCCTCGACGAAGTTCCGGGCTCGACGGCGCGTCCGCTGGACGGCGTTTCGTCGGCCGCGCTCTGACTCGCTGACCGAACTCATCGTCGTGAACGCCTCGTCGATCTGTCGGTTGTACAGGAATCCATTGTTTTGTGTCGGTGTTGTGAAGAATATCCGCCCCGTCGAGCGCTGCCGAGAGGCGGGCGTCGGACCGTTCGACGCTCGGTCACGCTCTCCCGGGGACGGTCTGGTTCAGGCTTGGTCCGGCAGTTTCTCGGCCTCGGACTGGATGTCCTTGTCCGGAAGCGGGATGTAGTTGTTGTCCTCGACGAACACTTTCTGTCCGAAGGTGGTCAGGAACATGTTGATGAACGCCGCCTCCCGGAGGTCCGTCCCTTCCGGCGTGTCCTCCGTGATCTTGGTGTACTGGTGGAGGTCGCGGTTGAGCGGGTAGGCGCTGTCGAAGATGGTGTTCTCCGCGCTCCGGTCGGGCTTGAACACCGTGCCCTCGAAGTCGATGGCGATGGGTTGGACCTGGTCGCTCGTGAACGCCAGCGCCATGTACGCGATGGCGCCTTCGTTCTGCTGGACCGCCTGTGCGACCTGCTGGTTCTGACCGAAGCGGGTGTCGGTACCCGACATCGACGCGTCGGCGCCGCCGAGCATGTTGAGGCGGAACGAGGTGTCGGTCCCGGAGCCCTCGGCGCGGCCGATGGCGTAAATCTCCTGGTCGGGGCCGCCGACTTCGCTCCAGTTGCTGACCTCGCCCTGGTAGATCTGGCGGATCTGCTCGCCCGTCAGTTGCGTGACGCCCGCGTCGTAGATGTCCTTACTGACGACGACCGGTTGGCCGTCGCGGCCCAGGACGTGGTCTACGACCTCCTCGCTCGCCTTCTCCTCGCTCCAGCCGAGTTCGGCCGTGATGGGGCCCGAGGAGTTACCGATGTCCACCAGACCGTCGGCGACGGACTTACAGCCCGTTCCGGAGTGACTCAGCGCGATGCTGGTCGCGAACGGCGGCGTCGCCTGTTGACCCGTCGGCTCGAAACCGTAGAGGCTCGCGAAGTAGTCCGCGAGGCGCTGATCGGTCTCGATTTCGCCCCAGCCGGGAACGCTGCCCTCGTCGTTGGAGCCCCAGTACTCGCCGTCGTCGGCGGGCGCGTTGGAGTTCCAGTAGGAGCTACCCTTGTTCGCGATGGGGTACACCGTAGAGGACCCCTCGGCGGTGAGCATCGAGGTGTCCATACCGCTCTCGGTGGACTCCGAGTCGGTCTCGGACTCGGACCCGCCCGCCGTGGCCTGACCGCTCGGCTCCGAGGTGTCGCCGCCGCCGCTTTCGTTCGACTCCCCGGCGTCCCCCGAGCAACCGGCGAGTCCCGCTGCCCCGACGACACCGGACGTCACCAGGAACTGTCGCCGTGATACGCCTTCTGTCAGACGGTCTGCCTCTTGCGTCATCACATGAGCCGAAGCCAGATTACCTAAAAGCGGTTTATAATATTGGTCCCGTACGCTCCCTATCTGTATACTCGTGTGATTATATTGGGTATCGCTCCGATTCTGTGGCTAGTGACACGGAGAGATATTTTGACAAACGTTGGCATGGTATCCGGTTCGTATCAGACAATATATGATTCCGTTACGGAAGGTATAACGCCTCCCCGTCGAAACCGTCGCACATGAGTTCAGAGGACGGCGAACGTACCGGCGAGAACGCGGTCGGAGCGTCACTGTCCGAGGCCGTCGACGAACTCGTCTCGGGTCGTCCGTCGCGGGACCCCGAGACGGTTCGGACGGTCCTCGGTCACGTCGCCGACGACGACGTCGTGACCGAGGAGGCCGTCGACGACGCGTTGACGGACACGTCGATGGCGCTCAGTACCGCCGAGACGCGAACCGAACTGGCGTCGATGGCGCTCTCGGACGCGAGAGAGACGGCCGACCCCGTCTCGGACCTCGAAACGGTCGATGCCCGACTCGACCGGTTCGAAGCGCGAGTGACCCGCCTCGAAACGCGCATCTCGGACGTCGGCTCGGACCTGCAGACGGCCGTCGAACGACGCGGCGGGCCGGACGACCTCTACGACTTCGTGACCGAACTGCGGCGCATCACCTCGGACGCGAACGCCATCCAGCGGGCCGCGGACTCCGCTCAGACCGACCTCGACGCGTTCGAACGGTGGGCGACGAACGCCGACGTGCGTGCCGAGGAACTCGACGCTGACGCCGACGCCCTCGAACGGTCGCTCGACGAGTTGGCGGAGACGGCAGAGGAACTAGAGAGCGCGGACCGAAACGGCGAGGAAGCGGCGTCGTTCGGAACGGACGACGCCGTCGATATCGACGCCGCGTGGGCGGACGCGATGCTCCGACACCGAGTCGTCGGACTCCTCCTCGCGGACGCCCGAGCGGAACTTTCGGACCTTCGGCGGTGGGCGAACCGGGACGGACTCGGAGAACTCGACGTCCCAGACCGGACGTTCGGCGAACGCGCGGACGAGCTAGAGGCTCGACTCGACGAACTCGGCGGGCGACGCGAGGCGGTCGGCGACCGTCTCGACGGCCCGGCCCGCCCGGCGCGAGCGGACCGCTTCGAGCGACTGCTCGATTTCGACGCCGCCTTCACCGAGTTCGAGCCTCCGGTTCCGTGGGACGAGGTTCGAACGGAACTCGAACGACACCGCTCGGAGATAGACGGGCTGGCGTAGTCGCGGAAAATTGGGTCTTCTCTCGAACTCAACCGCTTCGGCCCTCCTCGAACGCGGGGTCCGGTTTCGGCGGCCGCGGTGGACGTTCGGTGAACGTCGGCGAGGGTACCCGCGCCGGTAGCGTCCGCCGCGTGGCACCTTCCCGGACGAGACGCGAACTTCGCGGAGGCTTTAATCCTCGCTCTCGTACTGCCGCCCGTGGAACCGGAAGACAACCGCCGCGGGTGGGCCGAACGGTCCGGAGAGTTCTCGCCGGAGTTCTATGCCCACGCCGGGCCGAACGAAATCACCGAGACGCTCGTGGACGTGTTCGAACACTACGTTCCGGAGGACGCCGCGGTTCTCGAACTCGGCTGCAGTTCCGGTCGCCATCTGGCGCACCTCCGAACGCACGGGTACGAGAACCTCTCCGGCATCGACATCAACGAGGAGTCGTTCGACGTGATGGCCGAACACTACCCGCGACTCGCCGAGACGGGGACGTTCTACACGGGCGCTATCGAGGACGTCGTCCCCGACTTCGAAGACGACGCGTTCGACGTCGTCTACTCCGTCGAGACGCTCCAACACGTCCACCCCGAGGACGTCTCGGTGTTCGAGGAGTTAGTCCGAATCACGTCCGACCTGCTCGTGACAGCAGAAAACGAGGGTAACAGCCCCAACCGCGGTCGCGAAGGCGGCGAGGTCAGCTACGTCAACGACGACTTTCCCCTCTATCACCGCAACTGGAAGCGTATCTTCTCGGACCTCGGTCTCGCTCAACTCCTCTCTGAACCCGGCGCGCGCGACACGGTTCGCGTATTCCGCGTTCTCTGAGAGTCGAGTCGAGACGACTCGGCGCGGTTACCGGTGCCGGCGAACGGGGTCGGTCTCGGCGGCCGCGTCGCACTCGAACGTGTCGAGTTGGTTCTTCAGCGTCGCGGTCTGTTCTGTGAGTCCGTCGAGTCGAGAGCGAACGTCGGAGATGGTCGATGCCCCGCGTTCGGCGCGGTCCGCGAGCGATTCGCTCCGCTCTGCGATGGTCCGAGAGCGGTCGGCCACCGTCTCGATCGCGCCGACCACGTCTTCGGTCGTCCGCGCGCCGTCGTCGGTCGCCGCGGCGACCGTGCTGACCGACGCGTCGACGCCTTCGACCGTCTCGGTCAGACCCGAGAACGCGTCGTCGGCGTCGGTTATGGTCGTCTTGCCGGTCTCTATCTGCGCTTTGGTCTGAGCCATCTCCGCTTGCACGCGTTCGACGTCCTCCACCGTCTGGGTGACCGTCTGCTCTATCGCCGCCGAGTGGCTTCGCGTCTCGTCGGCGAGGGATTTGACCTCCTCGGCCACGACGGCGAACCCGCTCCCGCCGTGGGCGGCCCTCGCGGCCTCGATGTTCGCGTTGAGTGCGAGCATGTTCGTCTGCTCTGCGATGTCCTCTATGAGGTCTGTGCTCTCTGCGACGCCGTCCATCCGGTCGTCGAGCGAAGAGACGAGGTCCGCGAGTTCCCCGACGCTCCGTTCGATCTGTTCAATCGCTTCGATCGCCTCTGCGGCGGTTTCGCTCCCCGCTTCGGCGGCGGTCGCCGCGTTACTCGTCTCCCCGGCCACCTGGTCCGCGTTGGCGGCGATCTCTTGGATGGTCGCAGAGAGACTCGTCAACTCTCCGGTGGTCGATTCGAGACTGCTCGCCTGTTCGCGGAGACCGGTCGCGAACTCTCGGATGTCGTTTGCTTGCTCCGTTTGGGTTCGTTCGAGCGTCTCCGCGTCGTCGTGGACCGACTGCGTCGTCTGCTCTACGTTCGATGCGAACGCTCGCAGGTCCACGATGGTCGACGAGAGTTCGTCCGTCATCTCGTCGAAGGCGTCGCTGATCGATCCGATAGCCTCGATATCGGTCTCTCTCGGGGGTTCGGCGGTCAGGTCACCGACCGAAACCGCCTCCATCGCGCCGGCGAGTTCGTCCGCGCGGACCAGCAGTCGCTCGTTCAGTCGCTCTACTTCGGCTCTCGCTTCCTCGCTGTCCTCTACGTTCTGGACCTGCTTTCGCGTCTCCTCGCGGGAGCGTTCGATGGACACCCAGTTGGACATCAACGCCGCGGCGAGACTCAGGATGAAGACGGCGTGGACGAGTCCCCACCCCATCGGATTCGCGACGGCGTCGGGGTGGTTGTACACCGCCTCCGGATGCGCCATCCCGAATATGCTGTGTTGGATCGCCACGTACCCGATTCCGACGGCGAACGGGAGCCAGTCTTCGTAGACTGCGATCACGCCCACGACGACGAAAAAGTGAAAGTGCGCCTCTATGTAGCCGCCGGAGAAGTAGACCAGAAGGGCAGACGAGGTCATCAAACCGATGGCCGCTATCCCGGTCCGAATCCGCCGAGACAGTCGCGGCCAACTCGCAAGCAGCGACAGGCCGACGATGACGCCGACGCCGAGAACGACGAATTCGAGGGGCGCGGCTGTGAGTGTGGCCCCCGTGACGTACGGTTCGGTACCGGTGTAACTCCCGATCAAAAACAGGAAGGGAGCGTGTGCTGCGAGCACTAAGACGATGTTTCGGTGACGCCCCTTCCACGTCTCCTCCGGTATCGAACTCCCCCGCGGGATGTATCTCACGAACTCCCGCACCGCCCGCGCCCATTCGCGCCCCTTCGAGACCGGTTTCTCTGATCTCTCTACACTCATATCGTTGCAGATATGTTTGCGCGTAAAAGATGTATCCTCCAAATACTCATCACTGATAACCGCGCTCTGTGAGTACCGCGACGACGCCAGTCGAGGCGGTATCCTCTCGAGTGACCGACCGGGCCTCATTTCTGTCCAAGTAGAGTCGTTCACCGACCGGACACACTCCTGAGGAATCGGGAACGCGGAGAGAGTACTCGGACACGGTCTGAGTATCTGAGAATCGGTACTTCTCTGGCGGACCTCTCCGCCGATCCATCACGCACGGGATCACTTGACCGAGAGTTGCATCCCCCGAGCGATGACGTACATCAGGACGATCCCACCTCCGATTACTAAGACGATGTACGCGAGGGCCACGAACAGCACTCCAAGTCCCGGAATCACTCCTCCTACGAGCACGAGTACCAACGGGACGAGGGACGCTGCGACAACGAGTCCAACGAGTGACGCCAGCGTTCGGGCTTCGTCGAGGACCTGCGTGATGTCTATCGACCCCTCGGAGTCCACGAACGGTCTGGACGGTGGCATATGTTGTCAATGAACGTACACTCTGAGTATAAATTTTTGTTCGAGCCGCCGACGTCGAACAGCGATGGGCTTCCTGAGTCTCAGTTTCGGTGAGACGGTCTTAGCTCAGTGTTCTCTTTTCGCACCCTGTCTCTTTGCTGTAGAATCCCGTAATAGCCGTCAACGGCCTACTTCGGGGTCGATTCCCAGCGATACGGTGGGTCCGACGCGGTTAGTGAAGCAAGAACTAATCGGGTTTCTTAGCTGACTTACCCTGATATCTTTATTGCCCCGCACGCGCAGTCTGATCACGGAGAATAGCCAACCGCGTATTTAAACGGACGGGTGCACCGTCTCCTGTTTCGGAGTGTGGGCGTGGAAAAACGGACTCCGGTCGGGATGTACGAGACGAGACAAACTCTGTTCACGTGCAGACTCCACAAAACGGACCCGATGGGATTCCCGTGAGCGAATCGAACGGGAAGTCGTCGGGGGAGTGAGGCTGAAGGCCGAACGGACCCGACGGGATTTGAACCCGCTATCGGGCCTGACGGCCCGATATGCCCCCGCTCGCTGCCGCTCGTGGGAACGCGACATCTTGGTCCGGAACCAAGCACTCTGTCCGCTGAGCTACGGCCCCTCGGGTATCCATAGACCAGCGCGGGCTATAATCGGGTGTGAACCGCCTGACTGCGTCGGGGTGATGCCGCGGCCATCGCGGTTTCAGCCTCCTCGCCGCCCGACCGCTTCGAAGCCTCCGACTACTCGCCGGGCGACTCCGATTGCTCGACGACGGCCGCCTTCCACGTCCCGCGGGTGAACCAGACTGCGGCGGCGACGGCACCGAGAATCTGGCCGACGGCCATCCCGATCCAGATACCCGTTTCGCCGAAGTCGCGGACGAAAGAGAGGTAGTAGACGATGGGAATCCGGCCGAGCCACAGCGCGAAAAGCGAGAACGCGAGCGCAGTCTTCGTGTTTCCGGCACCGCGGTACGCGCCCAAGACGACCTGAAGGACGCCGATGAAGCCGAACTCGAACGCGCGGATTCGGACGTATTCGACGCCGAACGCGACGGTCCGGGCCGCCGACTCCGTCCCCGTGTCGATGAACACGCCGACGATGGGTTCCGCGAAGACGTACGCGACGACGCCGATGACGACCATCACGCTCGACCCGGCTTTCGCCGCCATCCAGACGGCGCGTTCGGCGCGTTCGGGTTTTGCAGCGCCGAGGTTCTGCCCGACGATGGTGTTTGTCGCGCGGCCGAGACCCAACGCCGGGAGAAAGACCAGAGAGACGAGGCGGTTGCCGAGACCGTAGGCCGCCAGCACCTCGGGGACGAACGTGACGACCATCGCGGTCAGCGTGATGAATCCGAGTGCGGTGGCGGACTGTTCGACGGCGCTCGGAACGCCGATGCGGACGATTTTCGCGACGAACTCTCGTTGGGGCCGGAAGTCGGGGAGCGAGACGTTCGGCCCGGCGCTCGTATAGAAGATGATGTAGACGCCGATGACCGTGGCGACGAGGCGGGAGAGAACCGTCGCGAACGCCGCCCCTTCGATGCCCCAGCCCTCGAATCCGGTGGCGGCGAAGAGCGTCGCCTCGACGCCCGGAGCGCCGAGCATCCCGAAAAGCGGGTTCGATTCGAAGCCGAAGATGAAGACGGGGTCTATGACGACGTTGACGAGGACGCTCACGAACATGACGACCATCGGCGCGCGCGTGTTGCCGTAGCCGCGCATCAGCGCCGAGAAGACGAAGAACCCGAACAGCGCGGGCAGTCCGAGAAAGAAGATGCGCATGTAGTCTGCGGCCATCGGCACGACTTGGTTCGCCGTCGCCGGAGAACTCGGAAGGACAGAGAGCATGGCGTCCGTCGCGAAGAAGCCGACGACGCCGACGACGACGGCGATAGCGGTGATGAAACTCAGCGTCTGTCCGGCGACTGTTCCCGCAGACGCCTCGCTTTCGGCCCCCGTGTACTGCGCGACGAGCGTACTCCCGGCGACGGTGAACCCGCCGCCGACGGAGATGAGAAGGAAGATGAGAGGGAACGCGAGGCTGATGGCGGCGACGGCGTCGGTCGATAGACGGCCGAGCCAGACGGTGTCTGCCAAGTTGTACGCGACCTGAAGCAGTTCGGTGACGATGATGGGCCACGCGAGGTCGAACATCGGCCGTTTCAGGTCGCCTTCGGTGAGCGAACCCCCGGCCGTGGCGGGAGTGGAGGGCACTGAACGCTTCGAACGACGGTTGTTATTTTCAACCCGTCGATAGTCGAACGGGTTGCCGCATGTTTCGATTCGAAACAGGTGACTCGCTTTTTCGCTACCGGTGGCGTCGCTCTGCGGTCGGAGTCGGGAAAAACGGAGACGAGAACCTCGGGGTCGTTTTCGGAACGGTCGCCGACGTCAGGGCGCTTCGCCCGTTTCGATGGTGAAGTCGTCGCGGGGGTAGGCGACGCAGGTCAGCGTGTACCCCTCATCGAGTTCTTCGTCGGCGAGCATCTGTTGGTCGTCGTGGACGACGTAGTCCTCGGAGTTACCGCCCGAGGTGATCTGACCCGCACAGGAGACACACTGGCCCTGTCTGCAGGCGTAGGGGAGGTCCCACCCCTCGTCCTCGCCGGATTCGAGGACGGTCTTGTTGTTGGCGACTTCGACGGTTTCGCCCTGTTTTGCGAACTCCACCTCGAAGTACTCGACTTCGTCCTCGGGGATGTCGGCGGGACTCCCGGAGTCCTCGTCGGTCTCTTCGAGTTCGGCTCCCTCTTCGCCCGCGCCGACGGCCCCCGCGGCGACACCGCCGCCGCCGATGGACCGGTTCATCGGTTCGGGGAACTCCGTCTCGGGGACGGTACTCGCCCGGCGTTCGAGGACCTCTTGGGAGATGTCCGCGCTGGGCTGCCACTCGGTACCCCGCGAGAAGTGCAGGGCGACTGCGACGAGCGTCAGGGTCGCGCCGAGACCCAGACCCACGAGGTTGATTTCGACCATGAGGGGCGCTACGGAGTCGGGGGTTAAGGAAATTTTGATTGTCGCGGCGGAGGCGAACCCCGATTCGACGGGCGCGCCGCGCCGTGTCCGTCGGATACCGAAGTCGGACGTGGTGACGCCTCGCGCGGACGGACTCGCCGAACGGGAGTACGCCGGTGACGGTGAGCGACGGAGAGTCTCACGGCTCTGCGACATTCGAGAAATATGTCTGACTGCCGACACACCCATATGACGCGGAGCCGAAGAGAGAACGATGAACACACCAACTCGACAGGCCGTGGACCCCGGAGTCAGCCACTTGGTCGTCGAGGCTGTCGCCGAGACGGAGGGCGTCTCGCCCCTCGAACTCCCGCCGCTGTACGGCTGTATCGACCCCGAGGCCTTGGACCGACTCTTCGAGCGTCCGTCGGCCGCCGGTCGGTCGGAGATGGAGGTCGAGTTCGGGTACGACGGCTACCGAGTTACGGTTTCAGACCACGGAGTCGTTTCCATCGAAGCGCTCGGAGACGAGCGTCCGCCGGAGGAGTAACGGTAACGCGGGCACCTCCCGTCGCCCGTGGCGGTCGTCACTCGCTCTCTTTTGACTCCACCTCGACGTGGTCGAGTAGCGACTCGACGACCGGTTCCGGGTAGTACCGGACGGTCGCGCTTCGGGGGTCGTACTCGATCAGTCCGGCAGCCTCTAACCGGGGTAAGACGACGTGGTGAAGTCGAGCGGTCACCCGTTTTCGCGTCTCGACCGCGGTAGAGCGAGTGCCGACGTAGTCGGCCAGTTCGCGTCGAGATGCGACGCCGTCCGGAGTCGCCGAGAGACGGACGATAGTGTACCGACTGAGTTCGTCAGCTATCACCCGAAACGCCGTCTCGGCCGCGCTTTCTCCGTTTCTAACTGTCGTGCCCATCTTTGCCACTGTACGCTACGGCCTCGCCGACTCCCGCGAATCGACGGGCGTCCGGCGGTCGTTCTGGAGGTTGTCCAAGCGATGCGGTTCTCCTCGGATGCTATCCACCGAACCGCCGTTCGATATAGGCTTTTCGTAGAGCGACACCGAGACGCCCGAGAAATACCCGTACACGCGCGTACGACCTCGAAAATGGGAGGCGAACGTCGCTCTCGACGGTCGGCGCTACTCCTCGTCGCGGACCACTTCGTGCCGCCCGAATCCGTACCGGAGACGGTTGGCGAGTCGCCGGGAGAACCGCGCGTCGTCGCGACTGCCGAACCGTTCTGCGAGGGCCTGGTAGATGAGCGGAACCGGAACCTCCTGTTCGAGTGCCTCTCGGACGGTCCACGTCCCGGTGGACCCCCCCGAGACGTGGTCGGCAACGTCGCCGAGGTCCGAGCCCTCCTCTCGGAACGCCTCCTCGCAGAGTTCCAAGAGCCACGACCGGATGACCGCGCCGTTGTTCCACGTCTTCGCGACGGCCTCTAAGTCGAGGTCGTACCGGCCGTTCGCGAGGAGTTCGAAGCCCTCGCCGTACGCCTGCATGAGTGCGTACTCGACGCCGTTGTGGACCATCTTCACGTAGTGTCCCGACCCGACGGGGCCCATCCGGTCGTGTCCCGCGGGGCCGGTGGCGACGGCGTCGAAGACGGGCGTCATCTCGTCGTACGCCCACTGCGGGCCGCCGACCATGAGCGAGAAACCGAGTTCCGCGCCCGCGGGGCCGCCGGAGGTGCCGCAGTCGAGGTACGCCGCATCCGTCGTCTCCGCGCGGCCGACCGACTTCTCGAAGTGGGAGTTGCCGCCGTCCACGACCACGTCGTCCTCGTCGACGTGTGAAGCGAGTTCGTCCAACGTCGCGTCCACCGCGGCACCTGCGGGGACCATGAGCCAGATGCGCTTGTCGTCGCCGAGACGGTCCGCGAGGTCGGCGACGCTCTCTGCGGGTGTCGCCCCGGCGTCGGCGGCCGTCGCCACGGCCTCCGCGTCGAGGTCGAACGCGACGACTTCGTGACCCGCGTCAACCACTCTATTCACGACGATTTGACCCATGCGGCCGAGTCCGATGACGCCCAGTTGCATGGATTCTCGTCCACCGTCGGGGGAGGTAGTGGTTCCGATTCGGGAGGTTCCCCTCCCCGACCGCCCGACGCGCCTATTGACGTTCGCGCCGTAGCCTCTCTCATGCTCGGAGACATCACACGCACGGACGCGTTGACCGCGTCGCCGGATACGACCGTCGCGGACGCGGCCGCGGCGATGCGGACGCGAGACGCCGACATCGTCGCTGTCGTCGACGAGCAACGACCGCTCGGACTCGTCTCGCCGGCGACCATCGGCCGCGCCGTCGTCGCCGACGAAGACGTCCGCGCGGTGCCCGTCGGGACGTTACTCGACGACGACCCGGTCACGATCAGAGAGACGGCCGACCGCGAGGCCCTCCTCCGTCTGTTTTCTCGGCGGGACGTTCGGGCGGCCGTCCTCGTGGACGAAAGAGACGCGTACGTCGGCGTCGTCACGTTCGAGGACCTGTTGGCGACGTACGCCCGCGAGTTCGACGCCCTGTTGGAACTGACGGGGTGAGGTCCCGGTCGGACGTCGAGTGAGGGATTTTTCTCCGCCGCGGGCGACGCCTTTCGTATGGACTTACGCATCCGAGAACACGCCGAGGTTCTCGTAGACTGGAGTGCGCGCGTCGAACCCGGCGACGACGTGGTCGTCAGCGTCGCCGAAGGGGCGCACGAACTCGCCGTCGCCGTCGCCGAGAAACTGGGCGAACGCGGCGCGAACGTCGTGACGACGTACGCCTCCGAGGAGGTGTCCCGCGCCTACCTCCGCGCGCACGACGGCGAGTTCGACACCGCGGCGCACGAACTGGCCCTCTACGAGAACGCCGACTCGGTTCTCTTTCTCGGCGGCGGCCGAAACACCTTCGCCACCGCGGACGTCCCCGGCGAGACGCGACAGGCCGCTTCGCGCGCGAATCAGGAGGTGCGCGAGGCCCGCATGGACGCCGACTGGGTCTCTACCGTCCACCCGACGCGGTCGTTGGCGCAACAGGCGGGGATGGCCGTCGAACAGTACCGCGAGTTCGTCTACGACGCCGTCCTCCGCGACTGGGAGGCCCTCGCAGAAGAGATGGCGAAGATGAAGGCGATACTCGACGAGGGGAGCGAAGTCCGACTCGTGAAAGGCGGCGAATCGGCGTCGTCGGCCACGGACCTCACCATGTCCATCGAGGGTAGAACCGCCGTCAACTCCGCCGCCTCCGTCGCCTACGACTCCCACAACCTCCCCTCCGGCGAGGTGTTCACCGCGCCGTACGACCCCGAGGGAGAGGTGTTCTTCGACGTGCCGATGACCCTCTCGGGGACGCGCGTGCGGAACGTCCACCTCTCGTTCGAAGACGGCGAGGTGGTCGATTACGCCGCCGAGACGGGAGAAGACGCCCTCGGCGACATCCTCGACACGGACGAGGGCGCGCGCCGACTCGGCGAACTCGGCATCGGGATGAACCGCGGCATCGACCGCTTCACCGACAACGTCCTGTTCGACGAGAAGATGGGCGACACCGTCCACCTGGCCGTCGGGCGCGCGTACGACGCCTGTCTCCCCGAGGGCGAGGCGGGCAACGACTCCGCCGTCCACGTGGACATGATAACCGACGTGAGCGAGGCGTCCCGACTCGAAGTGGACGGCGAGGTGGTCCAGAGAAACGGCGCTTTCCGGTGGGAAGACGGCTTCGAGGAGTAAACGGCGGCTTTTCGGTCCGTACTCTTCGCGGGGTTCGTCTGCGCGAGGGCGGACGAGGAACCCTCGAAAAGAGTGAGATTCTACCCCCGCGTCCGTCCGAGATTCCGCATCGCGGACCCGCACCGCGGACAGACCGTCGTCGGGTCCCCCGGTTCCGACCGGAAGTCGCACCGCGCGCATTCGTACCACATCGACCTGTCGAACGACTCCGACATGGCGAGGGGTACGGCTCTGGGTGTGTTAATCGTTATCGTGGCTGTCGCGGAGTGTCACGAATATCGGCCTGTCGGGGCTCCGCGGGCGGGAGTCGCTTTCGACGTACTTTTTATCGGCGGTCGTTTCTTCCCTCCCATGGCAGACTTCAAGGTTGTCGTCTCCGACCCCGACACCGGGAACACGTACCAGTTCGAGGTCGACGGACAGGACGCGAACCGATTCCTCGGTCGAGACATCGGCGACGAGGTAGACGGCGCGCCCGTCGGACTCGACGGATTCACGCTCGAACTCACCGGCGGGTCCGACAAGGCCGGACGCCCGATGCGAGAGAACGTCGCCGGTGCGAACCTCAAAGAACTCCTCTTGGAGGGCGGCGTCGGCTACAAGCCGAACCGCGACGGCGAACGCAAGCGAGTCACCGTCCGCGGCCGTCAGGTCTCCGAGGACACCGCACAGGTCAACGCGAAAGTCGTCGAAGGCGACGGCGACGTCGCCGCCGCCCTCGGTGACGGCGACGACGAAGCCGAATCCGACGACGAGTAACGACGCGAGACAGCCGTGTCCGAACGCGTTCCGAGCGACCACGCATCGGTCACGACGTTCCGCGCGAGTATCGCGCGTAGCGGCGGGACCAGACGGCCCTGTCTCCGCCTCCCCGACGAGGCGGCCGTCGCCGAGGGCGACCTGATTCGGCTCCTCGCGGGCGGCGGCCACTACCACGCGCGGGTCGATTCGGACGCGTCCGGGCGTCTCGTCCGCGGCGCGTACGACAACAAGCGACTCGCCCGGAACGCAGGCGAGGGGGAGAACCGCCTCGCGGAGTGGTGTTCGGAGACGGGTCGCGACCCCGGGTCGGCGGTCGAACTCGACGAACTCGAACCCGGGTTCTGTTACGGCCTACGCGAACCCGGCAAACGGACCGTCTACTCCGTGCCGAAACGGCCGAACGCTTCGCTCTCCGACATCGCAGAGAAGTTCGGCCGCGACGAGTAGCGCGGGCGGTTCGTGTTCGAGTTCAGGCGCTTTTTACGCTTCCGCGCGTCAGAGACACCATGAGCAAACTCGAGGCGTTTCTCGCGGGCGACAGACTGGACGACGTGGCGCTGTTTCTCACCCACGAGTATCTCGACAGTCAGGGGAAACTTCCGAACCTCGGCGAGGAAGTCGAGAACGGGTACGTCCTCGTCGTAGACGGCGACGACGGCCGCCGCGCGTTCGCCGCCGGAACCGGGATGGACGCGATGGAGTTCGCCCAACAGGCGACCGGAAACAAGAGCCACGTCGAACGCGACTTGGGCGGCGGCGAGTGCCCCGACAGCGCGCCCGACGAGAACCACCAGACGCGGTTCATCTTCGCGTTCGCGGAGGAGCAAAACGACGGCGTCGGCGGCCTGTACGAACGCGGCGACGTCGTCCACGCCTACGCTCACTGCACCTGCGGGACGGACTACTCCGACCGGTGGGTCGTCGGCGCCGAAGACGAGACGGGCGTCCAACCCGGCGAGGACGAACCGGCCGAGGCGAACTGAGGCCCGGCCGTCCGGTTCGACGCCCGCGGACGGAGACTTATTCACCGTCGGGCCGAACGACTCCGGTGTGACAGAACGACCCGCGCTCTCCTCTCGTCTCGACTCCCCGAACCGGCGGCGACTCCTCGCGGCGGTCGGCGTCGCAGTCGGGACCGGACTCGCGGGCTGTTCGTCGGACGCGAACACCCCGACGCCGCGACCCGAAGAGGCCGCGGTGACCGTCAGACTCCGGAACCGAGACGACGAACGACGCGAGTACGAAGTCGTCGTCAGCCAAGGCGAGAGCGTGAGAGATTCCTTCTCGGGGGTGTTGCCCGCCGACTCGGAGCAGGTCGTCGAAATGAGAGCGACGGTCCGAGCGACGGACGAGCAACACGAGTTCACGATCAGTACCTCGGGCGGGCAACGCGGGCGGACGTGGGACCCGACCGAGTGCGGAGATTTCCTCGTCGAGGCGTTCGTCGAAGACGGCGAACCGGGGTTCGACGCCGAGTGTCGGAGCGCGTGACGAGAGGGACTGAAGCCGTCGAAAGACGTATTATCCATCCGAGAGCTACCGCAGACATGAGCGGAGCGACCCTGACGCTCCGAGAGGCGGACGACGACGAGTCTCTCTCGTGCGTCGAGTCGATGCTGGAGGAGACCGGGTTGCCGTCGCGGGACGTGCGGTCGAAGCCGGACTGTTTCTACGCCGGATACGTTGACGGCGACGCAGTCGCCGTCGGCGGCATCGAGGCGTACGGGACCGCCGGACTCCTTCGGTCGGTGGTCGTCGCCGAGTCGAAGCGAGGAGAGGGGTTCGGGACGGCGCTGTGCGACGCGTTGGAGGGGGAGGCCCGCGCCGCGGGCGTCGAAACGCTGTTCTTGCTCACGACGACCGCTGCGGACTTTTTCGCGGACCGAGGCTTCGCCGAAATCGCGCGGAGTGACGCTCCCGACTCGGTCCGAGCGACCACCGAGTTCGAGGATATCTGTCCCGCGACGGCCGTCTGCATGAAAAAGTCGCTGTAGGTCGAACCGGCGTCGGCGCCGGTAGCTCTTTGTATCATATCCCCGACAGTATCGGGTATGGGACTGAGTGCTCGCAACGACCTGTCGGGAACGGTAGTCTCGGTGCGGAAAGACGAGGTGATGGCGGAGGTAGTCGTCGAACTCGGAGACGGGCAACGGGTGACGTCGACCATCACGCGGGCGTCCGCCGACAGACTCGAACTCGCCGAGGGCGACGACGTGAGCGCCGTCATCAAGGCGAGCGAAGTGATGATAAACAAAGACTGACGGCTTCGTGCGGCCCGCCCCGTCGTTCGTCGTTCAGCGTTCCGTCTCGACGCCCTCGTCGTCGTCGTACGCGCCCGCCTCGAACCGTTCGGCCACGCGTTCGAACGCCGCGAGGATGACTCGCTTCGCCGCGCTTCCCTGCGTCGTCCAGTGGTTCGCGTAGTCGAGCATGTCGTCGTAGATGTCGGGCTTACAGCCCGCCGCCTTCGGGTGGCCGCCGCCGTTGACCTGGCCGGCCACTTCGTGGCAGAGTTCGAAGTCGTCGGTTCCGCGGATGCTGGCGCTTCCGGCGGGCTTGACCACGACTGCGGCGTCCGCACCCCGTTCGCGGAGCGCTTCCGCCACCTCGTTCTGCGAGCACCGGCCGTAGGTGACGCCGACGGTCCACGGCCCGACGGACTTCAGTTCCGCGCGCGAGACGGCGCGGTCGATGAGGTTCTCCTTTTCGACGCGGCGGAGTTCGACGAACTCGGTCGCCACGTCCGGGAGGTCGGCGCCGTAGGTGCCGACTATCGTGACGTACTCCTCTGCGCCCGTCCAGTACGCGTAGTCGGCCAAGTCGTCGCTTCGGGGGTCCTCGCGTATCCACAGGTCGTGGTCGCGGGTGACCTCGGCAAGTTCGCGGAACCGGTCGTCGAACTCGTAGTCGAGTGACCGAAGCGTCACGTCCGTGCTGCACTCCTCGTCGGACTCGCCGACGACGAGTTCGACGCCCGCCTCGCGGACGGCGGCGGCCACGTCGTCGTTCCACTGGTGGTGGTCGAACCACCGAACCGAGGAGGCGGTTTCGACGAGGCGGTCGAGTTCCTCGTCTACGTACTCGTACTTGTCGGGACAGAGGTCGCAGACGAACACTTCGACGCCCTCGGGCGCGTACTCGGCGACGTTGTCGAGTTCGTCTTCGAGCGAGTACGGCCCGGACCCCACGAGAGCGACCGAGGAGTTCGGTCCCACGTCCTCGTCTTCGAGTGCGTCCGCGTCCGCCTCCGCGTCTTCCTCGTCGGATTCGACCGGGTTCTCTAGCTGTTCGATTCGCTCTGCGATATCCTCCTCGAAGGAGTCGGCGTCGAGTGCGGCGTCGTACGCCTCGCGGAGCAACGCGACGCAGCCGAGGCCGTCGGCGTCCGTGTCGGCGACGACGACGACTTCGGCGTCCTCTACGGCCTCTTCGACGCGTTCCTCCGAGCGGTCCTCGTCGAGCGAGTCGGGATAGAAAAAGCCCGCGCCCGGAAGCTGGGACTTCCGCGAGAGCGAGAGCCGAGAACTGTCGATGAGTTCGTCTTCCATACGCGAGAGAGGGGGCCGGGGATGAAAACGGCGGTGGTCCGCTCCGGCCGGTCGGCGCATCAGGCCGGGAATCGGCGGCGAACGTCGGCGCTCAGGCCGTCTCCGGGGTTCCGGTCGGCCCGCCTTCCTCCTCGTCGTCTGCGAGTTGGCGGACGGTCAACACGGGGACCGGACAGGTGCGGACGACGCGTTCCGCGACCGACCCGATGAGAAACCGGTTCTCGCCGTGGCGGCCGCGGGTGCCCATCGCGACCATGTCGGCGTCGTGGTCGCGAGCGTAGTCGCCGATAACGCCCGCGGGGCGTCCCTCGACTACGGCCGTCGTCACGTCGCGGTCGGCGGCCTCTCGAACCTCCGAAAGCGCCTGTTCGCCGCGGTCCGAAAGGGCGTCGCGCATCTCGTCGCGGAGACGGTCCGGCGAGGACTCCACCTCGCTGGCGTCGACGACGTAGAGGACGTGGACGGCGGCGTCGAACCGGTCCGCGAGGTCCAAAGAGACGTCGATGGCCCGCCGGACGCTCTCGGACCCGTCCGTCGCGATGACGATGGTGTCGAACATGGGCGCGATTTCATCGGGAACCGGGATAAATCCAACCGTCGTCGCCGACCGACGGGCCGCGAGGTGAGGCTTTTTCCCGTCGGCCGTCGCATGACCGGATATGACCGACCGCCGTCCGCTGGACGTGGAACTCGTCCTCGTTCCCGTCGACCGAAGCGACGAATCCGCCGCCGCCGTCGAATACGCCTGCGCCATCGCCGCCGAGTACGACGCGGCAGTTCACGCCGTCCACGTCCTCGGCGAGGACGTCGTCCGCGCTATCGAGACGGGCGTCGTAAACGACGAGGAGGTGGCCGCAGACGGCGAGGCCATCACGGAGACGACGAGAGGCATCGCCGAGGACTGCGGCGTCGGCCTCTCTACGTCCGTCGCCTACGGCTTCTCGACGAAGATGAAACTGCGCCATCCGGGGAGCGTCATCCTCGACACCGCCGAGGAACTCGGCGCGGACTTCATCGTCGTCCCGCGGGAACCCGTCTCGGGTGACCCCGGCGAAGTCCTCGAGAAAGCCGCCGAGTACGTGCTTCTGTACGCGACACAGCCCGTACTCTCGGTGTGAGAAGCGCCGCTTAGCGCTTCTCGGACTCGGACTCGGACTCGGACTCGCTCTCGCTGAGTCGGAGCGCCATCTCCAACTCGAAACTCTCGGAGTTCGTCGTCTCGAAGCCTATCTTCTTGTACAGACTCACCGCCGCGCGGTTCCAGCGTTCGACCGTGAGCCACACTTTCTCGACGCCCGAGTCGTACCCGTAGCCGAGGAGCACCTTCATCAGTCTCGTGCCGATTCCGGACTGCTGGTACGCCTGCAGCACGAAGATGGCGAGTTCGTACGCCTCGCCGTCCGGGACGAGCGTCGCGTGTCCCGCCGCCTCGTCGCCGTTCCACGCGACGACGTTCAGACAGTCCTCTCCGAGGATGTTCTCCAACCACTCGCGGACGCGACTCTCTTGGCCCGGCGGGATTCCCTGCGCTCTGTCGGAGGGGTCGAACTCCAGATACATCGACACGAGAGCCTCGAACTCCGCGTCCGTGCCGTCGTACGCGCGCAGTTCTATCTCTCTTCCCTCGCGGTCTTCGAACGAGTACGGCGGACTCTCGAACGGTCCCGCGGGCGCGTCCGGGTAGCGTCGGTCTGGCGGTGTCATCGGACTAAGGTGACCGTGACGTGCGAGTTCAAGAGGACGAACTCGGCGATGCCGCCGATGTTTATCTTGCCCATCGGACTTGTCTGCCCGCCGCCGAGGACTATCTTGTCGAATCCCTCCTCCTCCGCGACGCGGACGAGGCGACTACCGGGGTCGCCCTCGAGTCGTCGAATCTCCGCGTCGACCCCCTCCGAGTCGAGGAGGTCCTGAACCGACTCTTCGAGTTCGTCTTTCGACCTGTCCGACGAGGGGTTGTCCACGAGTGCGACGGTGAGTTCGTCGCCCGTGACCGTCGTTCTCGAAACCGTCTCCTCTAGCGCCCGAACCGAGTCTTCGCTTCCCCCGATTCCCAAGAGAACCTTCATGAGCGACTATGTTGTGTGGCCGGTAGAAAACAGTTGCCCGTGTTGGGGGTCGAAAGCGGCCGATTCCCTCGACGGAACCCTTTTCCGACGCGCCGGAAAACCCCGCGTATGAGCGACGAGAACCCGACGCCCGACGACGGCGAGGAACGGACCTCCTCGCCCCGACGGACGCAGTCGTCCGAGGACGGGCGGTCGGCGGCAGACGAACGAAAGCCCGGAGACCGAGGAGTCGAGAAGGAAGACGGGGCGGCGGACGCCGCCGACGCGGGCGATTCCGGTTCGGCGGTGACGGAATCCGAGAGCGAAGCGACCGACGCGGACGGTAACGACGCCAGTGCCGACGGTGACGCCGCCGACGCGCCGCCGGACGACGTGCAGAAGTACGCGCGCTTCAAGAAGATGGACGGCGCGGAGTACGACCGGGTCAACGAGTTCCTCCGCGACCGGACGTACGTCACCGCCCGCGAGTGGGCCATCGCGCGTCTCTGCGCCGACTTCCGGACGGAGACGGGCGTCGAGATGACGAAGATAGGCGACAACCTCCCCGAACTCGTCCCGTTCATGACGGATACGTACACCCCGCAGGCGGTCAATCAAGCCCGCTCTTCCTTCGAGGACAAGGTCCGAAAGTCGGGCGCGACGTTTCTCTACGGCGCGATGTCCGGCTTCTTCACGGCCGAGGAACTCGACGAACTGATGTACGAAGTCTCCGAGATAGCGAAGTTCCTCCTCGAAGTCGAGGGCGTCGACCTCTCCGTGGAGGAGGAACTGGAGGCCGAAGAGCGCATCTCGAGCGTCATGCGGGAGGTCAGAGAGGCAAGCGCCGAGATGCGCGAGGAGGAACTGGCGGACGACGACGCGGCCAGCGACGACTGAAGGGCGGGTCTCTCACTCCGACTCTCGGTCCGGCGTCCACGACGCTACGTCGTCGTCGCGGAAGACCACCGGGTCGTCGTCCGGCGACCTGACGAGGACGCGCATCTCACCCGCCGATAGCGCGCGGTCGAGCATCGACGCCGCTTCGCGCCGCCTGTAGTGCGTCGGCACGACGACGGCGTCTCCGGACTCCGGCGCGAGGAATGCGGCGACGACGAACACCGTTTCGCCCCGTTCGACGCGGCGCACGTCGGCGTCGTCGAACGTCGTCTCGCCCGCGAGTCGTTCGACCGTCTCGAACTCGTCGGGTGGAACGAGGACGCTCAGTCCGTAGTCGCCCGCCCCCTCGCCGCCCATCGCGGGCACCGGCGTCGCGTTTCCGGGGTGGAGTTCGACCGCGTCCCATCCGGCGTCTCGGTACGCCGTCGCGGCGTCCTCGGCTCTGCCGACGACGCGGTCCCAAAACTCCGTCACGCCGGACTCCGCTCTCGTCCCGTCCGGGCCAGAGGGTCTCTCCGTCGGGTCGTCCATACTCTGTGTTCGACCGGCACGACCGAAAAGGCGTCTCCATCGCTGCCGGAGTTTAAACCGGATGACGAGGGCAACGCCTCCGTGCTCTGACCGCCGCCCCCGGGTCGGTTCGCGGTAGCCCGGCGTTCGACCCGGGACGACGCTCTCGCCGGCAGTTCGCCCTTATTCGGCCGCTTCGCGGACGTTCTCGCCGACGGTGTCGCCGAACGTCCCCCCTTCGTAGACGACGCTCCCGCGAACCATCGTCAGGTCGGGGAAGACGCCCGTGCGTCCCTCGAACGGCGTCCACCCGCACTTCGAGTGTAGGTCCTCGCCGCGAATCTCCCGCGTCGCCTCGGGGTCGAAAAGCACCAGGTCGGCGTCGCGTCCGACCTCGATTCGGCCCTTGCGCGGCAGGCCGAATATCTCGGCGACGTTCGCGGCGGTCACGTCTCTGACCCGTTCGTAGGAGACGTTGCCCTCTCGGGCCTCCGCCAACAGAAGCGGAAGCATCGTCTCGACGCCCGGAACGCCGCTCGGCGCGTCCCAGAGACTCGCGTCCTTCTCTTCGACGGTGTGCGGCGCGTGGTCGGTGGCGACGATGTCGATGCCGCCCTCGACGAGTCGGTCCCACATCCCCGCGCGGCGGTCCTCGCTGCGGAGTGGCGGGTTCATCCGCCCGAACGTGCCGAGTTCCGTCGCGTCCTCGCGGGAGAGAAACAGGTGGTGCGGCGTCACCTCGCACGTCGCCCCGCCCGATTTTGCGGCATCGACGCCCTCCGGCGTACTCGTGTGTGCGATGTGGATATCGGCGTCGGAGTCCGCGCCCACCTCCACCGCGCGTTCGACGGCGGCGGCCTCCGCCTCGGCGGCGCGGTACTGGCTCCACGGGTCGGCGTCCGCGTCCCGTCCGGTCCCGCCCGCGTCGCGTTCCCGCGCCGACTCGTCGAACAGGTCGGCGTCCTCGGCGTGGACGGTGACGACCTCGTCCTCGTCTGCGGCCGCCGCGACGGCGTTCGAAAACAGGTCCGACTCGATGCCCATGTCGCCCGTCGAGTCCGCGAGGAACACCTCGCCGAGTGCGAAAAGCGGCCGGTCGAAAAGCGACTCGGGGTCCCACTCTGCGGTCACGCCGCCGTTGATGCCGTACTCCACGAGCGACTTCTCGGCGAGGCCCGCCTTCTCGTCGAACGCCGCGCCCGTCGTCGTCGGCGGCGTCGTGTTCGGTTGGTCGACGATGGTCGTCACGCCGCCCGCGGCGGCGCTTTTCGACCCGGTCTCCCACGTCTCCTTGTGGGAGTAGCCCGGTTCGCGGACGTGGACGTGCGCGTCTATCGCGCCCGGCAGGAGGCGTCGGCCGTCGGCCTCTCTCACCCGTTCGTCCGGCTTCGGGTCGAGGGACGGTTCGACCGCGGTTATCTCTCCGCCTTCGACCCGAACGTCCCGGACGCGCCCGTCTGCGAGCGTCGCACCGACGATGAGCGTAGACATACCCGTGTCTCTGCGGGTGGCGACCTAAGCCCCGCGATTCGCGGCGCTACTCGTCGTCGGAGACGAACGCGGCGGCGTCGGTCACCTCCCACTCCGCGTCGCCGACGAACGACGACTCCAGCGCTCGAACCGTCCGCTCAGGGTCCGAGGGACCGCCGCTCTCCGCGACGCTTCCGACCGTCTCGTGGTCGAACGGGACGTCGAGCGCCGCGTACACCGGTTCCAACACCGCGGCTATCTCCGCGCTGTCGTCCGCGACGACGACGCCGGAGACGAGTGCCGCGTCGCTCCGAACGCGTTGTGCGATGCCGCACAGTTTCCCCTCGGCCCGCACCGAGTGCGCGCCGGGGCAGAACGAGTTCGGCGGTTCGCCCGGCGTCGCCGCGACGCCGACGGACCGGAGCGCTTCGACCACGGACTCCGTCGCCGCCTCGTACCGGGCGTCGAGGCCGGTGCGGACGTCCGCTGTCGGCACGGTGTGTGCGAACGCCAGCGTCGTCGTCCCGGTGTAGGCGACGGCCCGGCCGCCGACGCTCCGTTCGACCGGCGGAAACCCCCGGTCTTCGGCCGCGCGGCGCGCCTCGTCGTACCTCTCGGCGTGACTGTCGCGGCGACCGAACGCGACCTGTCTGTGCGGCGTCCACGCGCGGAAGGCGGGCACGCCGTCTCGCCCCGTTCGGTCGAGCATCGCCGCCGTTACCGACCGGTCCGCTTCTCGCGTCTCCCTGCGCCCGCGAACGACTCGGACTCGGTCGCTCGTTTCGGCGTCCATAGCGGGGAGACGAGCCGACGCGTCTAAGCCCTCCCGGTCCCCCCGGTTCTGCATGGACGGCGACGACTGCGCGAGGATTTCTGCGGACGTGCTCGACCGCTACCGTCGGTTCTCTCTGTACAACTCGCCGTATCCCGCTCACGACGACGCCTGCGCCATCGACCTCTACCCGGCGTCGAACGACGGCCTCTCGCCCGTCTCCGGCGACGTCGTGGAGACGCGGACGGTCCGAGCGCCGCCGAAACCGTACGCACACGAGGAGGAGTATCTCGTGTTGATAGACACCGGCGACTACGTCGCGCGAATCCTCCACGTCCGCCCCGAAGTCGAGGTGGGCGACTCCGTCGAAGTCGGCGACCGCCTCGGGCCGATGATTCGCTCGGGGTTTTTCGCGCCGTGGGTCGGCAACCACGTCCACCTCGGCTTCCGCCGCCGCGACCAGAACCCGCACCGCGCCGGGGGGTCGCTTCCGGTCGTCGCCGACGTCTCGGTCGAACCAGTCCCGTGGGACGGGACCGGAACCGTCGTCGAGACGGGCGAGACGTACGCCGTGTTGGACGAACCGACCCACCCCGCACCCGGCGACCGGTGGGCCGCCGTCGCGGGCGACTGCGGACTCTCGCCCGTCGCTCTCGACGGCGGCCTCGCGCACTACTCTCGGGGCGGCGTCCTCTCTCCGGGCGCGGACGGGCGGACGGTGTCGTTTCTCGGCCACCCCGTCGGAACCGTCGCGGGACGGTCCGTCGCGTGGGATTCCTTCGACGTCGTCGCGAACGGCGACAGAATCACCGGCATCTCGCTTTTCGCCGGGTCGACCCCCGAGTTCGGCGCGAAACTCGTTTGTCCGGACCGCTCGTTTGCGGCGGGCGAGTCGGTCGAAGTCGAGATTCGAGAGACCGACGACCCGGTTCGGTTGGACTGAGCCGTCGCCGCGGGGGAACCGCGGATTTCATACCCCTCGCGTGCGCGGTGAGACCAATGACCGACGGCGACGAGAACGGCTCCGACGGTGGGTTTCCGAGCGAAGCGGCGACGCTCGTCCAGCAGTACATCGAACAGGAACACGGCTACCTCTCGTGGCTGAACACCCGCGTCGAGGAGATAGAACGCGGCCGCGTCGTGATGACCGTCCCGTACGACGAGAAACTCACGAACACGACGAACCCGCCGACGGTCCACGGCGGCATCGCCGCGACGCTCATAGACACCGCGGGCGGCATCGCCCAACGGACGATGCTCGAAGACCCGATGACAGGCGGCGTGGCGACGGTGAACCTGAACGTCAACTATCTCCGCCGGGCGTCCGGAACGCTCCGGGCGACGGCGGAAGTCGTCCGCGCTGGCGGTACGATAGGCGTGAGCACAGTCACCGTCGCGAGCCAAATCCCCGACGACGTGGACGACGACTCCGCAGAGCGGTGGGAGGGCACCACCGACTCGGAAGCCGTCGCCACCGGTCAGGCCGCCTACAGGCTGTTTCGGGACTGACTCACTCGAACTCGACGTCGTCGCTCGTCGTCACCTCGCCGAACAACCACCCCGCGTGGTCCAGCGCGTACTCTCTGTGTTCGTCCTCTATCGCGCCGATGGCGTCTTCGACCAACACGGGGCGGAAGTCGCGCAATCCCGCGCTTCCGGCGGTGTGAAGGACACAGACGTTCGCCAGTGTGCCGCAGATGACCAACTCGTCGATGCCGTGGGCGTTCAGCCACCCTTCGAGTTCGGTCCGGTGGAACGCGTCGTACGTGTGCTTGACGACGACGTGGTCCTCCTCGCGCACGTCGAGTTCGGAGACGAGTTCCGTCTCCCACGTCCCCTCGACGACGTGTTCGCCCCAGCGTTCGAACTCGTCGTAGTAGTGGCTGTCTTCGAACTGTTCCGGCGGATGGACGTCGCGCGTGTACACCACCGTCGCGTCCGCCTCGCGCGCGTCGTCGACGAGGGCGGCCACGTCGTCTACGACCGCCTCGCTCCCCGGGGCGTACAGGCTTCCGTCGGGGTGACAAAACCCGTTCTGCACGTCGACGACTACCAGGGCGGTTCGCTCCGAGTCGAACGTGTACTCGCTCATACCACCACGTTGTCCGTCGCTCGACAAAACTGTACGGCGACCGGTCACCGGTCACCGGTCGATTCGCCGCCTATCACCGACTCCGGGGGCTGCCGCCTCTGTAGTCGATGCGGAAAGCTACTTCAGACCGCGGGCCGTCAAATCGTACAATGCCACCGCGCCACGGGCTCGTCGCCGCGGCCCTCGCTTTGCTGCTCGTCTCCGCTGGCTGTGCCGCGCCCGCGACGAACCCGAACGCCGACGCCGACGACTCAGGCTCCGACGCACCGACGCCCGCGACGCCGGGCGAGAACTTCTCGGACCCAGAGACGGACGTTCTCGGGTGGGAGGACGGCTACTGGTACGACGAACCGATAGACGTCGACCAATCCGACGGACTCTCCGACACCGAACTCCGGGCGTTCGTCGGCCGGGCGATGGCCCGCGTCGAGTACATCCGACACAAGGAGTTCCGAGAACGCGTGTCGGTCGAATCGCTCTCGCGGGCGGCGTACCGAAACCGCTCTACCGGCACGCCGTCGTCGTCGTCCGGTCCGAGCGAGTTCGACCAGTGGAACAACCAGGTGTGGGAGGCGCTCTTTATCACCGGTGAGACGGAGGACAGTCAATCGACCATCAGCGGTACGCGCGACTCCGCCGTCGCGGGCTTTTACTCGCCCCGCGACGACCAGATAAAGATAATCACGAACTCTCCGGACTCGCCGACGATAAACAACGCGACGCTCGTTCACGAACTCGTGCACGCGCTTCAGGACCAGCATTACGACCTGACGAAACGGAAGTACTCCGGGGAGACCCAAGACGGCGACTTGGCCGTAGACGGTGCCGTCGAAGGTGACGCGAAGTACGTCGAACTCCGCTACGACGAGATGTGCGAGGGCGAGTGGAGTTGCGTCCCCGCGCCGCAACGGGGCCAATCGTCCGAGTCGTCCTCCTCGGACGGACGGAACTACGGTATCTTCCTCACCATCTTCCAACCCTACTCCGACGGTCCGGTGTTCATCTCCGAACACTACCAAAGCGGCGGGTGGGAGGCGGTGGACGACCAGTTAGAGAACCCGCCGGAGTCCACCGAACAGGTCATCCACGGGACGGACGACGAACCGGTGCCGATAGCGTTCAGAGACCGAGGCCGAAACGGCTGGTCGACGTTCGAGAGTCAGGGCCAAGACGGGTCAGACACCGTCGGGGAGGCGTCTATCTTCTCCATGTTCTGGTATCAGGCCCGAACTACCGGCGCAGACACAGTCAACCCGCGGGGCCTCTTTCAGCCCGACAGCCGATACGACACGTACAACTACGACGCGAAACCGTCGAACGGGTGGGGCAACGACCGCCTGTTCCCGTACAAGAAGGGCTCCGGCGACGCCGCCGAGCAAAACTCGGCGGGCAACCAGACGCAGTCTGGTGACGCGCGCGAGTTCGGCTACGTCTGGGTGACCGAGTGGGACTCCGAAGCCGACGCGCGGCAGTTCCAGAACGCGTATCGGAACATGCTGTCCGCGCACGACGCGACGGAACGCGGCGAGAACACGTACGTCGTCCCCGACGGCGAGTTCGAAGACGCGTTCCGCGTGACGCGCGATGGAACCCGCGTCGTCATCGTCAACGGACCCGACCCCGGCGACCTGAACGACATCCGCCCGCGAGACGCCTGACTGACTCCTCGCGAATTCTTTTGTCCGACCGGACCGACCGATAGTATGTGATCGTCACGCACGACCACGTCGTCACGCTTCTCGTGGCCGCGACGCTTCTGGTCTCGGGGTGTGCCGCGCCCGTCGCAGAGTCGAACTACGGGGCGTGGCCGGACGACCCACGGACCGACCGAATCGGCTGGGAGAGCGGCTACTGGTACAACGAGTCCATAGACGTAGACCAGTCCGACGGCCTGAACGCCACCGAACGCGACGCCTTCGTCGCCCGGACGATGGCCCGCGTCGAACGCGTCCGCGGGCTCGAATTCGAGGAGTCGGTGGACGTGGACGTGCTGACGCGCGCGGAGTACCGCGAGCAGTCGGGCGGCGACGGGGAGGCCGCCGGTCCGGGCTGGAACGACCAACTGTGGGAGGCGCTCCTGTTGGTCGGCGAGGACAGGACCGTCGAATCGGTGTTCGACGACCTGTACGGCGACGCCGTCCTCGGCTACTACTCGCCCTCCGAGGAGCGAATCGTCGTCGTCAGCGACGCCGAGAACCCGGTGATAGACAGAGCGACGCTGGCGCACGAACTGATGCACGCGCTCCAGTACCAGCAGTTCGACGTCCGCGGCGCGCCCCGGACGCTCGACGGCCGCCTCGCCGAGGACGGCCTCGTCGAAGGCGACGCGCGGTACGTCGAGCGACTGTACGAGGAACGCTGCGACGGCGAGTGGGACTGCGTTTCACGACCCGACCGAGAGATACCCAGAGACGACTTCGACCGCGGGGTGTACTTGACCATCTACGCGCCGTACAGCGAAGGCCCGACGTTCGTCCGGTCGCTTCGGGACCGCGGCGGGTGGGACGCCGTCGACGCGGCGTACGCGAACCACCCGGCGTCCACAGAGCAGATACTCCACCCCGAGGCGTACCCCGACGACAGACCGGTCGAAGTCGCGGTGCCCGACAGGGCGGCCGACCCGTGGTCGCGGTTCGACCGCGAACCGGTCGGAAGCACCGTCGGCGAAGCGCCCATCTTCGTGATGCTCCTCAGGCGGGGTGCGATACCTTCGGCGACGCTCGAACGCGACACCGGCGCGTACTCGCGGTACAACTACGAGGCGAACGCGAGTGCCGGGTGGGCGGGCGACGCCGTCGTTCCGTACCGAAGCGACGGCGGTGAGTTCGGTTACGTCTGGGCCACCGAGTGGGAGACAAAGCGAGACGCGGCGGAGTTTTCGGCCGCCTACGAGACGGCGCTTCGGACGGGACTGAACGCGACGCGGGCGGGGCCGAACACGTTCGTCGTCGAGGACGGGCCGTACGCCGACGCGTTCCGCGTGACGCGCCGGGGAACTCGCGTCACGGTCGTCAACGCGCCGACGAGGGGGCAGTTAGACGCCGTCCACGAGCGGCCCCGGTAGAGAAAGCACTTACCGGATACTCCCCACTGGGTGTCTATGGACCTCCGCACACTTCTCGTCGCGGCCCTCGTCGTTCTCGCGGGTTGTTCGGGCGCGCCGGGTTCTCCCGACTCGGACGCGCGGACGGAGACGGAATCGACGACGACCGAACCGGAGGCCGAACTGACCGAGGCGTCCGGGTCTGTGACGAACGCGGCGCCGAACGCGAGCGGTCGGGCGTCGTCGACGCAGGACTGCTCTGCAGTTCTCTATCTCGAAGCCGTCGAGCACCCGACGAACGAGACGGCTCTGGCCTACGGTAACCTCTCCGCGGAGCGAAAAGCCGAGTTCGACATGGCACTCGTCGAGGGGAGCGCGGAACTCGAAGAGAGCGGAGAGGGATACCGGTTCTGGGTCGACCGTCCGTACGTCGAACACGACGGCAACGTCTACCGGGCGGACGTCGCCGTCTGCTGACAGCCGTCGCGTCGGCGGTGACTCTCCGTCGGTCGCGCGTGCCGAACACGTGACCTTTTCGTTGCTCCGCGAATAGCCACCCCTATGACTACGTTCGACATCGTCGGTGAGGACGCTATCCGCGACGGGAGCGCCACCGACGCGTACTTCGAGCGAACGGAGACGACGCTTCGACACGCGGGGAAGAACCCGCACGTCGTCGCCGAAGTGACGGCGGATCAGTTCTCGACCGGCGAGTACGAACTGCTCGCCGGGGTGAAAGACGCCGCCGCACTCCTCGAAGGACGCGACGTAGACGTCGACGCTATCCCCGAGGGCCGCCTGTTCGACGGCGGCCCGGTGATGCGAATCGAGGGGCCGTACCTGGAGTTCGCCCGGTTCGAAACCTCGCTTTTGGGCTTTCTCTCGCACGCCTCCGGCGTCGCGACGGCGGCACTCGACGTGCGCCGGGCCGCGCCGGACAGTCGCGTCCTCTCTTTCGGCGCGCGGCACGTCCACCCCTCTATCGCCGCGATGGTAGAGCGAAGCGCACTCGTCGCGGGAGTAGACGGCATCTCGCACGTCGCGGCGGGCGAGATTCTCGGCCACGAGGCGTCCGGGACGATGCCGCACGCTCTGTTGATCTGTTTCGGCCGCGGAAATCAGGAAGACGCGTGGGTAACGTTCGACGAGGCGGTGGACGACTCCGTTCCGCGTGTGGCCCTCTGTGACACCTACAGCGACGAGGTGGACGAGGTGCTCCGGGCGGTGGACGCACTCGGTGACCGCCTCGATAGCGTCCGCCTCGACACCACCTCCTCGCGCCGCGGCGACTTCCGGCACATCGTCCGCGAGGTGCAGTGGATGCTCGACGCGCACGACGCGGACGTGGAGGTGTTCGTCTCCGGCGGCCTCGGCCCGACGGAACTGAGACACCTCCGCGACGTGGCCGACGGGTTCGGCGTCGGCGGCTACGTCTCGAACGCCGACCCGGTGGATTTCGCACTCGACATCGTCGAGATAGAGGGCCGCGAGGCGGCAAAGCGCGGCAAACTCACCGGCGCGAAGGAGGTGTACCGGACGCCCGAGGGCGGCCACCGAATCGAGTTCCGCGGGCGCGAGGAGTCCGCGGACGGCGAACGACTGCTCGAACCCCTCCTCCGCGACGGCGAACTCGTCGACGGCGTCTCCTTCGACGTCGACGCGGCGGCCGAACGGGCCGCGCGCGACGCCGACCTGACGGCGTACGGGGCAGACGACTCCTGACGGGGAGACGCCGAGAACGCCGTCGCTTCCGGCGCGACGACCGACCGCGAAAAGTGACACGAGAGGCGCAGAAGCCGTCGGCGGCCGTTCGGGCCCGCCGACCCCCCTTCCCCGCTCCCGTTTTCGGTTCCGTTACAGTTCTTCGACGCTGCCGCCGTCGGCGCGTTCGCGGAACACCTGTCCCTCGAACAGCGTCACCATGGCGTCCTCGTCTTGCCACGCGAGTGGCGGCAGCCCCGCCTTCCGGCAGGCGTGGGTGAGGAACTGCTCTTCGCTCCAACCGTTTTCGACCGGTATCGTCGGGTAGAGCCAGCCGTGTTGCCCGTCCATGTCGACGGCGACGCCGTGTGTGCCGAGTTCGATATCGGCCACCGGGTCGTTCGTTAGGACGTGATTACAGACGATACAGACGGAGATATTCAGGTTCGGAAGCTCCGGCTGTTCTATCTCGGAGCCACAGGAATCGCCGGACGCGGCCTGGATGGCGGCGTCCACGATGGCGTGGCCCAGTTGGTCTTTTCCGCGGTAGGCGCCGGCACACCCCCGTAGCCGCCCCCGTCCCCGCGTGGATTGTATTCGTACGAATGCCCCCGTTCGAGCGTAGAATGCATCGCGCATACTACCTGGCTGTTCACGTTGCCCGTGAAGAACATACGATTCGACCGATTCCCGCGCTAATTCGACCGCCCTCGCCCCATCCTCGTAGGTGAGGTGTACGGTCTGCGCCTCGGACATATCTATTCTTATGCATTGGTTTAACTTGAACGCTTCCCTTGTCACCACCAGTTTCGGGGCTTGATTCCCGCCCAAGCCACCGAGAAACGTGAGGGGGTCCCTCGAATCGAACGGCTTATGCGATAAAACCGAGTAGTCTCGACTGGCAGAGAGAGCCCGGTTCCCGTGCCCCGCATCCGCGAGGCATGAGGAAAGTCCCCCCACCGTCCGGACAGGTGACCGGGCGCAAGCCCGGAGTCGGAGACGGCTGGCTCTGAAACAGAAACGAGACCCCTCGACCCGACCGATGATGCGTGCGAACCGACCCGTAAGGGAAGGGAGTTAACCCGCAGAGGGATGCGCGGTCACTTCGTGGCCGCGCGCGGACGGTCGAGAACGGATGGAACGGTGAATCCTCACCGGTGCAAGTCCGCGCCGCCAAGGTAGTCCGGACAGCACCCTCGGGACGGCCCGAGGTGCCCCCGGAGTCGTCCGGGGAGGACGCGGACGCTTAGCCGAATGCCGGGACGAACAGAAGGGGGCTTACTCCTCTCAGCCGCACCCGACGCGGAGAGACGAATAAGCGTTCTGTTATTATATCGGCCGAACGTCCATAGCAAGCATTCCCACCCGAGCGGCCGTATTTGGTAGCCGAATTAATAACCCGTGACCTCCTAGCGACAACTATGAGCAGAGACGACGAGCACCGCGGTCACGACCACGACTCGCCGGAGGGCGAGTGCGGGTCCGGGGACGACTGCGGGTGCGACGCCGACGGACCGACCGCCGAACGAGAGGCGGGCGCGTCGGCCGCCGAGACGGACGAGGTGACGGAGACGCCCGCGGACGGGGGCGGCGTCGAGACGCTTCGCCTCTCGGTGCCGGAGATGGACTGCGCCTCCTGCGCGGAGAAAGTCGAAACGAGCGTCCGCGCGGACGCGGGCGTCAGAGACGTGGACCCCCAACCGACGACGGGGACGCTGTACGTCGATTACGACCCCGGAGAGACGACGACAGACGGCGTCAGAGAACGCGTCGAAGCGGCCGGGTACTCGGTTCTCGGCGAGGAGACGGCGACGTTCGACGTGCCCGATATGGACTGCGCCTCCTGCGCCGGGAAAGTCGAGTCGGCGCTTCGGTCCGTCGAGGGCGTCGGTGACGTGGACACCCAACCGACCCTCGGGGAAGTCGCCGCCTCCTTCGACCCCGACGTGACCTCGCGCGGACGCCTCGTCGCCGCCATCGAGGGCGCGGGCTACGACGTCGTCGACGACGACGCGGACGCCGGCGAGTCGCGCGACGTCTGGACGAGTCCGCGCGCGTTGAAGACGTGGACGGGCGCGGCGTTCCTCGTCGTGGGACTGGCGCTGGAGTTCGTCTTCACGGGCTTCGACGCCGTCCTCGCGGCACCTCTCGGCTACGAGATATCCGTCGCGTGGGTGGCCTACGCCGTCGCCGTCGCCGCCGCGGGCGTGCCGGTTCTGCGGAACGGCTACTACTCGGTTCGGAATCTCAACCTCGACATCGACCTGCTGATGTCGGCTGGCATCGTCGGCGCGATAGCGGTCAACATGCCGTTCGAGGCGGCGACGCTTGCGGTCCTGTTCAGCGTCGCGGAGTTGCTCGAACGCTTCTCGATGGACCGCGCGCGCAACTCCCTGCGCGAACTGATGGAACTGTCGCCCGACACGGCGACGGTCCGACGCGGGGGAGAGGAAGTCGTCGTCGCCGCCGAGGACGTGGCCGTCGGCGAGACGGTTCTCGTCCGCCCGGGCGAACGCGTCCCGTTGGACGGCGTCGTCACCGAGGGCGAATCCGCCGTGGACGAATCGCCCATCACCGGCGAGTCCGTCCCCGTGGACCTCTCGCCCGGCGACGAGGCGTACGCGGGCAGCATCGTCGAGGAGGGCTACCTCGAAATAGAGACGACGGCCTCTGCGGGCGACTCGACGCTCTCGCAAGTCGTCGATATGGTCGAGGAGGCCAACCGCGAGAAGACGGAGTCCGAGCAGTTCATCGACCGCTTCGCTCGCTACTACACGCCCGTCATCGTCGTCGGCGCGATACTGACCGCGACGGTGCCGCCACTTCTCGTCTCAGACCCCGTCTCGGTCGGTGCGGCGGGGTACTCCGCCACCTTCGTCGGCGATTGGCGGGTGTGGTTCGTCCGCGCTCTGACGCTCCTCGTCGTGGCGTGTCCCTGCGCGTTCGTCATCTCGACGCCCGTCTCCGTCGTCTCGGGCATCACCTCGGCGGCGCGCAACGGCGTCCTCGTGAAAGGCGGGACGTACCTCGAAGCGATGACCGACGTAGACACCGTCGCCGTCGACAAGACGGGGACGCTCACGACGGGCGAACTCGGCGTCACCGACGTGGTTCCCGTCAACGGCACCTCGGAGGCCGAACTCCTCGGGTGCGCCGCCGCCCTCGAAGCGCGGAGCGAACACCCCATCGCGAAAGCCATCGTCGCCCGCGCCGAAGACGGAGCGGTCCCGAACCGCGAGGTGGAGGGATTCGAGGCGCTCACCGGGAAGGGCGTCCGCGCGGAGTTGGACGGAGAGACCCACTACGCCGGTAAGCCGTCGCTGTTCGCCGAACTCGGATTCGACCTCGAACACACCCACGTCCGGACCGACGGCGGCCTCGCGCCCGAGGCGGCCGCCCGCGACTGCGAACACGGGTCGTACGTGGACTTGGCGAACGAAGTCGTCCCGCGCCTGCAGTCGGAGGGGAAGTCGGTGGTCCTCGTCGGCACGGACACCGAGTTAGAGGGCGTCGTC
Organism: Halopelagius inordinatus; assembly: GCF_900113245.1. Classification (NCBI taxonomy): domain Archaea; kingdom Methanobacteriati; phylum Methanobacteriota; class Halobacteria; order Halobacteriales; family Haloferacaceae; genus Halopelagius; species Halopelagius inordinatus. The sequence goes on along the minus strand of NZ_FOOQ01000009.1, from coordinate 10,355 downwards.
GCCGTCGCGGACACCGTCCGCCCGGAGGCGGCGTGGACCGTCTCGCGCCTCCGCGAACTCGGCATCGAACGCGTCGTGATGCTCACCGGCGACAACGAGCGAACCGCCGCGGTCATCGGCGAACGCCTCGGCGTCGACGAGGTGCGCGCCGACCTCCTCCCCGAGGAGAAAGTCGATGCGGTGCGCGAACTCGAAGCCGACGGCGGCGTCGCGATGGTCGGCGACGGCGTCAACGACGCCCCCGCCCTCGCCGCCGCCACCGTCGGCATCGCGATGGGTGCGGCCGGAACCGACACCGCGTTGGAGACGGCCGACGTGGCTCTCCTCTCGGACGACCTGACGCGTCTGCCCTACCTCGTCACCCTCTCGCGGAAGACGACGGGCATCATAGAGCAGAACGTCTGGTCGTCGCTCGCGGTGAAGGCCGTCCTCGCCGTCGGCGCGCCCCTCGGACTCGTCAGCGTCGCGTTCGCCATCGTCGTCGGCGACATGGGCATGAGTCTCGGGGTGACGACGAACGCGCTCCGTCTCGCGGGCATCGACCCCGAGTCGGAATCGGGCGACCACGGGTGAGGCCGGACGCGAGGCGAACGTTCTTGTCTCCCCCCGACTTTCACCATTTCAACGATGTCTGTCGTCTCTGTCCGGGCAGTCTCCGTGGCGATACTCGTCGTCCTCGCCGGGTGCGCCGTCCCCGTGGAGGTTCCGTCCGACGGGCCGTTCGGCGCGGACGACGACGCGGGCGACGGGACCGCGGTCTCACAGACCCGAACTGACTCCTCGGGCGACCCGACGGCAGTGGCCTCGTCGCAGACGCCGACTGCGCGTTCGGACCGGACGAGTCCGTGGGGCCAAGAACCGATAGTCGTCGCCGTTCGCGACCCGACGGGCACGGACCGAAACTGGGCTCCGTTGGTCCGCGAGGCGGCGGCCTACTGGGAGGAGAACGCCGAACGATACGCGGGCTACCCCGTCGAGTACGTCGTTCGACCCGACGCCGCGGACCCCGACGTCGCCGTCCGGTTCGTCGAGAGCGTCGACGACTGCGAGAACGCCGCGGAGGCGGCAGGATGCGCGCCACTCATCCAACATAGCGGCCAGATTCAGCGCCCGGTGCAGGTGTCGATTCGGACCGGCTTCTCGGACCAGTCGACGGCTCTCGTTTTGAAACACGAGTTCGGGCACACGCTCGGCCTGACCCACGAGGACGCCCCCGAGGACGTGATGCGGAGTGCGTCCGTGCTGTACACCGAATCGCAACTCGACGCGACCGAACGCGAGTTCCCGTGGGACGACGGGGAGTTCACCGTCTACCTCGATGCGTCCGGCGCGGAGAACCCCGAGGCGGTCCGAAATCAGGTCGAACGCGCCCTCGACTACTACGAGGGCGCGCCGCCGGGCGTCCCCGACAACGTCTCCTTTCGGTTCGTCGGCGACCCCTCGAACGCCGAAGTGACAGTCAGAGTCGCAGAGGACACCCCGTGTTCGGCGGAGGCGGCGTCCTGCGCCGGCACGACCGGGTGGGACCCCGACGGCGACGGGGCAGTCGAGACGTACGCTGGCGTCGAAATCGCACTCGCGGCGGACACGGACACCGACGCCGTCGGATGGCACGTCGGCTACTGGTTGGCGTACGCTCTCGGCATGGAAGACGACGCGGAGAAACCGCCGCCGTTCCGCGACGCCACCTACGAGGAACGCCGAAGCGAGTGGTGGCGGTGACGCCGCGGCCGTCTCGCCGGACCGTTCGACCGACTAACTGTTAACTTCTCGCGCCGGAAACCCGGTCGATATGGCCACCTCCCCCGACTCTCCCCCGCGGGTCGTCTCGTGGGAGCGGTCCTCCTCCGGTCGTCTCCGCGTTGTTCTCAAACACCTCGTCGCGGGCTTTTTCGCGGCGGCCGTCGTCGCCGTCGCCGCTCTCGTCGCCGTCCTCGCAGTCGAGGTAGTCACCGGCGACGACTCCGTGGAGTTTCTCGTCGTCCTCGTTACGTTGCTCTTCGTCGGCGGCCCGTTCTCGCTTCTCTATCTCCTCGCGGCGAACGCGGAGGGCGGCCTTCGCGACCTGTTTCCGTCGCCGGGTCTACGTGCGAGATACGTCCTCCTCGCGATGCCGTTTTCGGCTGCCATCTTCGTCGGCGCGGCGAGTCTCCCGTACGGCGTCGCAGTTCTCGTCTTCGGGGCCATCGTCGCGCAGTTGGTCGTCGCCGCGCGTCAGTCCGCGGGCGAACTGTCCGTCGAAGACGGGTCGGTCCGCATCCTCTCGGGGGTAAAACCGCGCTCGCACGACGTTCGGAAACTCCGCGACTACCGGTCTCTCTCCGTCGGGCGGACGCGCGTCGTCCACCTGCGGTACGCGGGGTCGCTCTCTCTTTCTCCCCCGTTTTTGCTCTTCGTCCCCGAACGAGACTACCCGGCCGTCGAAGCCGCCCTCTCGGAGATAGCCGCGCGCGACTACGGCCTCGACCCGAGCGAAACCTCGCGCGCGGCGAGAGCGGCCCTCGCCGCCTTTGGCGCCCTCTTTTTGGCTCTCGCGGGCGTCGTCGGGTTCGCCACCGGCGGTGAGGAAGCGATACTGATGACGGGCCCGGCGGCCATCGTCGCGTCGTTCGGCGTCCTCTTTTTCGTCGCCGCGTGGGCGGCGTGACCGGCGGGGACGGCGACCATTCTTGGGTCTCGCTCTCGAACGGGCGGCCATGTCCGACTCACCGCCATCTCTCGACGCGGACGAGTTAACGGCCGAACTCGAACGCGCGTTCGACGGCCGAGAACGGGAACGAACCGTCGTCGCTCGGCAGGCGCGTGACCTCGCGGACTCGGGGAAACCGGAGGAAGACCGGGGCGAACCGCTCACCGTCGCGGAGGTGGTCCGCCAGATGGGCGACGCACCGGAGGGGTCGAGCGTCTCCGACCGCTGGAACTGGTGGCTCGGGTCTCTCGAAGCGGCCTACGGCGGCTACCGGGAGTTTCAGGTGACGCGCTTTTAATTCGGGTCGTCGTCGTCGAGTCGGTAGAGAATCTCCGCTGTCAACTCCCGCGCCGCCTCGACGTGGTCTCTCGCGGCGTCGTTCTCGACGTCCTCGACGTTCGACAGCAACTCCGCGACGTGTTCGATTCGCGCCCGCACGACGGTCAGAGACACGTCGGCGTCGCCCGCCCGGGACGGATGTCCCGCGAGCCAAAGCGAGGAGGCGTCCGAGGCGACGGCTTCTGCCTCGCCGAGGTACGCGCTCTCCGGGCGGGCGACCGGCAGTTCGGCCGTCGATTCGAGGCGGTCCGACAGGTCGGCCACGAGTTCGCGAATCGGGGCGCGAGTCCTGTCTCCTGTCATACTCGTCTCTTGCGTCGCGGAGAGTGATGAGTCCTGCGCGCGTCTCACGCCGCGCTCTCGGGCCGCACCGACTGCGCTCGGCCCCGCGCGTCGGCGTCCGAAACTCAGCCGTCGGTCCGGTCGCCGCCGTCCGGCAGTCGACACGAGAACGTCGCTCCCTCGCCCGGTTCGGAGTCGACCCATATCTCCCCGCCGTGGCGTTCGACGATGCGCCGACAGAGCGCGAGTCCGATGCCCGTTCCGGCGTGTTCGTCGCGCGTGTGGAGTCGCTGGAACACCTCGAAGACCCGGTCGGAATCCTCGGGGTCGATGCCGATGCCCTCGTCGCGCACCGAGACGACCCAGTCGTCGCCCTCGCGTTCGGCGGTGATATCGACCCGCGGCGGTTCGTCGCCGCTGTACCGGAGCGCGTTGCTCAGGAGGTTCTGAAACAGTTGGCGGAGTTGGCTGGCGTCGCCCTCGACGCGGGGAAGCGAGTCGCTCTCGATTTCGGCGTCGGTCTCCTCGATTCGCATCCGGAGGTCGTCTCTGACGTCTTCGAGAACCGCGTCGAGGTCCACCGGCCGAAACGAGTCGCCCTGCGTCTCGACGCGCGAGTATCTGAGAAGCGCGTCTATCATCTCGCGCATCCGCTCTGCCCCGTCGACGGCGAAGTCGATGAACTCCCGTCCGTCCTCGTCGAGTGCGTCGGCGTACCGGTTCTCTATCAGCCCGAGATAGCTCGTCACCATCCGAAGCGGCTCCTGTAGGTCGTGAGAGGCGACGTACGCGAACTGCTCTAACCGCTCGTTCGACGCCTCCAGTTTCTCGCGGTACTTTTTTCGCTCCGTGACGTCCTGTAACATCACCATCCCCGCGTAGATGTCGTCGTCGGCGTTCCGGACGGGGAGCGTGTGCGCCAACAGATGTCTGTTCAGGTGCTCCACCTCGAACGTCCGCGATTCGCCGTCGAAGACGGCCTCGAAGTGGGGCTTTATCTCCTCGACCAACTCCTCGGAGTAGCGCTCGTAGATGGAAGTTCCGACCACCTCTCCGGGCGAAATCCCGCGTTCGTGCAGCATCGTGCCGCCGGCGACGGTGTAGGTCAACCCCTCGTCGTACAGCCCCACTGCGCCGTTCGGGAAGTGTTCGACGAGCATTCGGTACCGGCGTTCGCTCTCTTCGAGGGCCCGTTCTCGCGCCTTCCGTTCGGTGATGTCGCGCGCGACGCCGATACGTTCGCGACTGTCGCCCGGCAGCAACGCGAACGTCGCCTCCGCGGCGACGCGACCACCGTCCGCCGTCTGCAACTCCGCTTCGAGCGGTTCGCCGAGGCCCCCCCGTTTCAACTCCGCCTCTATCTCTCTCGCGCGCCCGATGGTGTCGTCGCCGACCACCGTCGAGACGTGCGAACCGAGCAGTTCCTCTCGGGAGTAGCCGGTCAACTCCGTGTACGAGTCGTTGACCATCGTGAAGTAGCCCTCGGCGTCCACCGCGTAGATGCCGTCTTCGACGGCTTCGACTATCGTCTCGTACTTCGCCAGTTCTCGCTCGCGTTCGATGCGTTCGGAGATGTCCCGAACCACCCCGCACCGCCCGTACCCGTCGCCGTCGGGGAACGGGGCGAAATGGCTCTCGACGGGAATCGTCTCGCCCGAACTCGTCCAGAGGTCGAGTTCGATTTTCGCGAGCGTTCGCTCGCCCGAGAGGACCTCTTCTGTCATCGTCTTGGCCTGAGCGGTGATTCCCTCGTTGTGGACTGTCGATGCGGGTTCGCCGAGTAGGTCTTCGCGTTCGTAACCGACCATCTCGCAGAACGCACCGTTGACCATGACGAACCGCGAGTCGGAATCGACGGCGTAGATGCCGTCGTCGACGGTTTCCACGATGGTCTCGTACCGCTCTAGCTCCTGTTCGCGCTTTTTCCGGTCGCTCACGTCGCGGAAGTACACCGAGATTCCCGTCTCGGAGGGGTAGAGGTTCGCCTCCACCCAGAAGCCGAGCATGTCGTAGTACAGTTCGTAACTGGTCGCCTCCTGTGACTCCTTTGCCGTCTCGAAGGCGTCCCAGACGTCGTCTATCTCCCCGGCGGAGGGGAACACGTCCCAGAGACGCTTGCCCAGCAGTTCTTCTTCGGACTGCTGGAGGAGTTCCTCGGCCCGTTCGTTGACGTGCGTGAAGCGGTACTCGTCGTCCACCGCGTAGAACGCGTCGGAGATTCTGCTGAAGAGACGCTGGAGTTCGCTCTCCAGTTCCAGTTCCCGCCGGTGCTGGTCGGTCATGTCGCGGGTGACCTTCAGATAGCCTCGGTGGGTCCCGTCGTCGTCTCGAATCGCAGTGAGAGTCACGTTCGCCCAAAACCGGCTGCCGTCTCGCCTGACGCGCCACCCTTCGTCTTCGATAGACCCCTCCGTTCGCGCCCGTTCGAGGTTTCGCTCGGGGGCGCCCGCCTCCCTGTCGTCGTCGGTGTAGAACGCCGAGATGTGCTCGCCGACTATCTCCGCTTCGTCGTAGCCTTTGATTCTCTCTGCGCCCTCGTTCCAACTGGCGACGCGGCCCTCCGCGTCGAGTCGGAAGATGGCGTACTCCTCGACGGCGTCGGCGAGAGAGCGGAACTGTTCTTCCGTCTCTCTGCGGGCATCGGCCGTCCGCCCGCAGTCGCGGACGACGCCGAGACTCCCGCGGAACTTGCCGTCTTCGACGAGCGGACTCACTCGGAGTTCGCGGCGAACCGCTTCGCCTCCGGCCGTTCGGAGGCCGACTTCGATGGGGGTGACGTCTCGGCTCTGCGACTGCAGTCTGCGCGATATCTCGCGGGCCGCCCGTTCGGCGCCGTCGTCGGCCAAGAGAACAGAGGCGTGTTCGCCGAGGAGTTCCTCGCGGGCGTGGCCCGTCGTCTCCAGAAGTTCGTCGTTCACCGCGAGGACCCGTCCCTCGGCGTCGAGATGGTAGATTCCGTCGTCGAGCGTATCGGTGAGCGTCTGATACCGACGGAGTGCTACGTCGCCGTCGGCATCTCCCCACAATGCCTCTGGGGTAGCATCCGGATTGGTACTCATTGTATCTAAGAGACTCTTCGGAAAGTTAAACCACTCGTCGTCCGTGAGACAGTCACACGTGGCCGTTCGCGGAGTCTGCTACACCGTCACCTTCTCGCCCAGTTCCGGCGCCGACGCGTCGAACCCCTCGCCGTCGAGTTCCTCGGCGAACGCCTCGCACCGGTCGCCGTGGTTCACGAGCACTCGACTGTCCCGATAGGAGTCGAGCAGGCTCAGTACCCCCTCGCGGTCGGCGTGCGCGGAGAAATCGTACCACTCGACGCGCGCGCTTATCGGCATCACCCGACCGTCTATCTCCGCGCGCCCGGAGTCGAGCAGTTCCCGTCCCGGCGTCCCCTCGACCTGATAGCCGGTGAGCGCGACTTTGTTCGTCGGACTCGCCCGTATCTCGGGGACGTACGTCATCGCAGGTCCGCCCGAGAGCATTCCGCTCGTCGTCACGATGACCGTGTTCTGCGCGGCGATTCGCTTTCTCTGCCCGTCGCGGCCGGTGACGAAGCGAGCGTTCGACGTCGCGCGCTTGAGTGCTTCGGGGTCCCGGACGAACGTCGGGTGCTGGCGAAGCATCCGAGTCACTTCCTTGCCCATCCCGTCGACGTAGCAGTCGATGTCGTTCGCTTCGCAGACGAGAAGCATCTCCTGCGTCCGGCCGATGGCGAACGCGGGGACGACGACGGTGCCGCCGTCCCAGACGGTCGTCTCGACGCTCTCGACGAACCGGTCTTCGATGCGTCGGCGCGGTTCGTGTTCGACGTCCGAGTAGGTGCTCTCACAGACGACCGCGTCGGCGTCGGGGCGGGCGGTAGAGGCCGACACCAACCGCTGGTCTTCGGTGTGGAAGTCGGCGGTGTAGAACAGTCGCGTCTCGCCGTCGTCCACGAGGACGTGGGCGCTTCCGGGGATGTGACCCGCGTTGTAGAACGTCACCTCGTGGCCCGCCGCCTCGAACGTCTCTCGGTAGCCGTGGGTCTCAGACACCTGCGTGACGCGCTTTATCTCCGCCTCGGTGAACGGGCAGTTGTAGGACCCGCCGTGGAGTTTGAGCGTGTCGCGAGCGAGCGTGAGCGCCAGTTCGCGAGTCGGCGGCGTCCAGTGAATCGGCGGGCGTCGGTCCCCCGAGAGGAGGGAGGGGACCGACCCGACGTGGTCGAGGTGGCCGTGACTGACGACGACGGCGTCCGGGTCGAGCGCGTCCACCGGAAACTGCGGGGGGTTCCCGGTCGAAATCCCGTAATCCAAAAGGAGGCTGTCGTTGACGAGGATGGCGCTTCGACCGACCTCGCGCGCGCCGCCCAGAAACCGGATGTCCATTGCGAGTCGGTAGTCGGGCGGGCCGTTTGGCTTCGTCGCTTCGCCGGTGCGGTTGCCCGCGAGGCGTTCGCGCGAGTCGCCGCCGCGAAGACGGCGACGTTAGCGGTCGGCCTCTCGGAGGTCGATATCCCCGCGACTGGTGACCGTGACGCGCACGCCTTCGTAGGTGAACGAGATGTTCGCGGTGTTTCGGTCGCCGACCGGCGAGAACAGACCGTTCAACGCGTCGGCGTCGATACTCTCTGCCAGCGGGTCGAGTTCGAGGGGGTCGACTCCGCGAAACGCCGCGACGGCTTCGACGACCTGGAGACCGAGGGGGTCTCCGCCCGAGTAGTACGGCTCTCTGTCGGACGGACCGTCTCCGAGTGGTGAGGTGGGTGGCATACGTGTTCTGGAACGGAGCGTCCAGCACGGACCGAGACGCGGCGTCTCGTCGGCGTCGCGTTCGAGGCGTGCGGGGCCTGCCCGGAAGCGCGTTCGCCCCGTTCTGTACGGGACGTATCGGCCGCCGTCGATATAACAACTTGCGTCCGCGCGCTCTCCGCTCGGTCGGTCGCGGTCGCCCCGCCTCTCAGTTATCGACGGCGGTCAGGCGCTCGAACGCCCGCGTCGGGAATCGAGGCTCGACTCTGCTCGGCGGACGGCCCGCGCCGTCGGACTCGTCGGCTTGGACCCGCGCGATGATGTCCTGTTCGGCCAGTTCGTAGAGGTAGCGCCGTATCGTGCTCGCCGAGAGCGACGACCGGGACGCGAGGGCGTCCGCCGTCTTCTGTACCGACGAGCGGTCGGCGTCGTCGAGTTCCAGCAGGTAGCGCAACACCTCCTGTCTGTTGTCCGCGAGTGCGAGGACGCGGCCGAGCGACGCGCAGGGACGCGGCACCGAGTCGATACCGGCCCGGAGGTGACGCTCCTCTATCACCGTCGCTCCGTCGTCGAGTGCGGCGTCGACGCTTCCGAGAAGCGCCGCGAGTGCGTCGTGGGCGTCTCCCTCCGACCACGTCGCGAGCGTGCGAATCTGGTCGTGGGTGACGGCGTCGCGCGCCAGTCCCGCGGTGGTTCGGCTGGTGAGGATGTCCGTCACCTCGGCGCGGTGGTACGGCGTCAGTTCGACCACCGAAGCGTCGGACACCGCCGCCGGGGCCGTCGCGGGGCGCGCGCGCCCGACAGCGACCACCGCCACGTCGCGACTCCACTCCTCGCGTTCGGTCGAGAGCCACTCCAAGAGCGTCGGGTCTACGTCGTCGACGTGGTCGAGTGCGACGACGAGCGACTGCGTCCGGAGGGTCTGTCGAATCCGCCGGCGCAGTTCGTCCGTCGAGAGTCCTCGCCGGGGAACGGACTCCTCGGTGGACTCGTCGAGCAGTCGGTGGGAGAACTCGAACTCGCTCGTCGCCGTCCGCACGTCGACGTACGCGAAGATGGTCCCCGACTCGCTTCCGCTCCGAGTCGTCGTCTGTATCGTGTTCGTCGGCGAGGAGAGATGCCGAGAGAGATGCCGGAACAGCGCGGTCACGACGGCGGACTTTCCGGACCCCGACGGGCCGTGGACGTAGACGTCGTCGGGCGTCTCGCCGTCGAACACGGGGTCGAGTCGGTCCAGCAGTCGCTCGATGGTCGCGCCGCGTCCGACCGGACTCTCCGGGTGCCAGACGGGGCTCAACACGGTTTCTTCGACGAGCAACCGTCTCCGTTCCCCCCGACGTTTCCGCTGGAGGATTCGTTCTTCGATGTTCATTCAGTCGAACCGGGTTCCGACCGGCCGTCCTTCAGTTGCCGATTGGGTACGGCCGGTAATAAATTTGCGAGAGCGGTTAGATTCCGAGCGTCGCGACCCACGAACTGTCGGGGAAGACACCGACGGCGTACAGGACGAACACGAGGAACGTCCCGAAGACGATAGCCGCCGCGGGCGGGTCCCAGTGAGTGTCCCCGTGCGCGTAGAAGATACGCTGGAACAGTTCACCGAACAGACCGCACGCGAGGCCGAACACGCCGGCCACGAGGAGTGCCACGGCCGCGGACCCCTGGCTCCCGCCCGCGGTGAACGCGAGCGCCGCCGTACCCGCGGGTAGCGTCATGTGGTGGGTGACCGGAATCCGCTCGACGCCGAGGTTCAAGAACAGCAGCGACGCCGCGCTGATACCGAACGCGAGGAACGCGCTGCCCGTCGCCATCGCGATGTAGCCGCCGAAGATGCCGGCGACTGCGCCCATCGCCGCGACGTTCCCCCACTCGTACTGGTGGGGAAGCCACGGTTCGACCGCCAGACGGTTCACCGTGCCGCCGTCGGCGACTGCGCCGCCTCCGGGGGCGGACCCGTCCGCGGTTCGCATCTCTTCGCGTTCGAACGGCGTCATGTCGAGAATCCCCTTGCCGCGGACCTTCCCGATGACGTCGTACCCGAGAATGAGACGGTGGAACAGCGCAGAGAGCACGACGCCCATCGCGATGTGGTCGTACGGCATGGCGAACGTGGCCGAAATCACCGTCAGCCAGTAGCCGAGGATGCCGAACACTCCACCCACCGCGAGCACGTCGGGTTTCGTCCCGAGTGCGAAGGCGATGTCCTTTGCGTTGTGGTAGTCGAAGCCAGACTGCATGTAGCCGCGTTTCGCGGCGTACGCGGCGGCGGCGGCGCCGCCGGCGAAACTGATGGCGGGCGAGAACGGCGCGCC